>DAITPA010000004.1:0-46706 GCA_036833805.1 Steroidobacteraceae bacterium
CGTCGAGGCTCGCACAGATAATCTACAGGAAGTCAAAATTCACACTGCCTTGCCCGAATAATCCATGTTACGCACTCGATGCGCTCATGTCGCGCATGCTTCCAAGGCAGTCGCGATAAGATATGCTCGGCGCACAACACACAGGCGGTTTGGCGAGGTAGCATGGGTTTATTAGATGGTGTACTCGGTGGACTCATTGGCGCCAGCATGGCCTCAGTCGTCAATCGCATCATAGAACAGCACGGCGGCTTGCAAGGCGTCGTGGCGCAGCTCGAGAAGCAAGGGCTTGGAGCCACGGCGAGCTCCTGGATCGGCACTGGCGCCAATCAGCCCATTTCAGCCGCACAGGTGCAGCAGGGCTTCGGAATCGAGAAGATGCAGCAGCTCGCCACGCAATTTGGTATGTCGGTGCCTGAGCTCGCGCAAAAGTTGGCGCAAGTCCTGCCGCAGGCGATCGACAAGTTGACTCCCAACGGAGTCGTTGCCAAGACCTGACGGGTCGGTCGTCAGCTTTCTTCGATCAAGGAGCTGCCGTGCTCCCGTGCGAGTGCGGCGGTCAGTCCCGGCAGCTCGCTTTCGAACAAATAGATGAGTCCTGGCACACGATGCCGCCGCACGCCGGCAATGCGAAAATCCGCGGTGTGAATGACGTCGCGGCTTCGAGAGGATAGTGCCGCGCCGAAGCCGGAATTTGCTTCCAGTATTAAAACGCCAGCGCAAGTCCGATCGCCCGCGTGCGCCGACGACAGCGATTTGCATCTACTCCCCATGGTTCAGCGTTCCTGGAACGCTGCGACTTTGCGCTGCAGCAGGGCCGCAAGTGCCTTCGTCTTGTTGCGATCCGGCCACCATAAACCCCGGAGCGGCTTTGTGCCGGCGCCTTTGGGTAGAAACACGCCTCTTGTGGGGCTTAACAACTCTGGCGAGTTTGCACCGCCCTTAGCGACACTCAAAAGTTCATGTGCGCCATCTTTGGTGGTAATCAGCACGCGACTGCCCCAAGTGCCGGCATTCAAGGGCACAACAAGATTCACCGCCGACAGTGGGTGCGTGATCAACTTGATCTCGACGATGTCCGCAAATGCGATACCCACCAAGCGGCGCTCTCCCTCAGGCCCGGGTTGAAAGCCGACCCCCGTAAGAATCTGCAGTGAATCGTCGGTAACCGTCGCAGAATTTAGTACCGTGTAGTGAGCATCGCCGTCGTCGTCCGGGATATGTCCTTGCTCATCGACATCCCGGTGCCATTCGATGCGTTCAATGTGCTGAACGCCACTGGCATCAGTGCGTCCGAGCGGAGCGGCGTCACTCAGATCGCGCGGCGTTGTCGCGCAGCCTGGCAAGACCACAAGCACCAGCATGCCTGCCGCGCGAATCATGGATCTGTGCATTTGAAGCCTTAGCATCATCGAATCAGCGCAGTTTAGCGTCGCGGGAATGCTACGCTGAACGATGCAGCATGGGTACCGGACACGCCGCCCGGACGAGTCGTTCTCGCAAAAGCAATTAGTGGCCGCCCTGCACGAAAAGCCCCGCTGCACGCAACGCCTCCGCAAGTTCGCCTTCGATGCGCGCAGCGTCGCCGCGCTTGATGTTCTGCAAATGCAGCGTCGGCCCGGTCAGTACCTCAAGTCCACGCCGCAGCACGCTGCCGGCGGCCCGAATACCCGCCTTGTGCTGGTCGAAGCGCTGGTCCGGGCTATAGCGGCTCATTCCCACATAGACGCCATGAGGCTCATCACGGCTATCGCTGTAATCGAGCAGCACCAAGTAGACATTGATGCGACCGCGGCGGCTCGGTTGGAAGCGCGCGGCGACTTCATAGACAAGCGGCAACCATTCTATGTCACGCATGGGAAGCCAATGCGGAATCGAGCGCGCCGTTCTCTTCCACAACCGCTCGAGTACCTCATCAATGCTGACCGACAGATCACGGCGCATCCATAGCTCGTGAATGCAGTGCGCGCCCGTTGCGCCATCGGTCGCCGTGAGTGCACGTGTCAATTGCGTCATGAGCTCAGGACCGGGAACGAGCCGAAGCGGACGATCGGCTGGGGAAGTGAGCGGCGCGCCTTGTGAAAACTCCCGCCACCAAGCCGTCGTAAAACTCGTGCGCGCGCTGCGTTGCGGGGCACAGATCATGCGGGCGGCGGGCGTCCGAGGCATTGCGGCAGCGTGCTAAGATCGAAGACCTGACCGGGACCCCGGAACTGAGTAGAGCTGGAGCTGAAGCTGATTATGCGGCGAGTGTTTGCGTCCGCCTTGTTCGCAGGTTTACTGGCCGCGGCGTTCAGCGCGCGTGCCGACGAAGCACAGATCCCGGTAGCCGTGCCCGCCGAGCCCGCACTTATGAGCCAACCCAAACCAAACGCTGCGCAGACACCAATTGCCCGCACTCAGGCAGGGCCAAAAGCGGCGCTGAGCGCGGTTGCGGTCACCGCAAAAAGAACGCACCCGCATCTTGAACTTAGACTCTCTTCCGACAATCTGAACCGGGTTTTGAACGAATCAGGTGTGGAGCCCGTTGCCGAAACCGAAACGCCCGTAGATACGGTCGAGGTGACGGCGCGGCGCGTCCAACTGGAACCGATCACGCAAGGCATACCGGCACTGTACTACGGGATTACGCATCCCAGTGAAGCCTGGCGAATATTCGCGCCGATTCAACCGTAGGATCCTCAATCAGCCTTTGACGCGGCTGCTGCAGCGGCGGCTTTTTTGCGGTGCTGCTTCATTGCATTCTCCAGATCCGTTACTGAGATCTGCCCACTCGCATCTGTCGGCAGCAAGCTCCAGTGCGTGGCCTCGTACTTCATGAACTCGTCTTTGGAGATCGTCCCGTCTTTATCGGAATCCATCTTATTGACGCCGACATGCATACCGCCGCGCGCAAACGCCGCAGAGGCGGCGCTTATGGTCATGTTGCCATTGGAATCCTTCGTCATCTGGTCCCACATGGCCGCGTGGTATTTCATGAACTCGTCCTTGGAGATCATGTTGTCACCGTTGGTATCCATCGCCTTGGCGTTAAAGTGCATGCCGCCGCTGCCGAAGTCGGCGGACTGCTCCTGCGCGTAGCTGACGCCCGTAAGAGTCGCGGCTGCAAGAAATACGATAAATCTACTCATAGGGGTTCCTTCACTCATTTATTAAGGGACCGGATATTGGCGATGCAAGATTGACGCATTGCAACAGACATCGACGATCGGGTGTTGTCTAGAACCCAATCGGCGTCTGTCAAATATGAGCTTATGACAGATTCAGCACCGCAGGTAGTCATGCAAAGTCTGCGGTAACGCTACTGACCGGCTGGCTTTTTTTCGGCCGCACTCGGCTTCACATTACCGCAGTCCGATGTCAGCCACTTGCCGTGCACGGTGCCGTTTGACGTCATCGTACGGTCCCCTCGGGTCATCGTCATCTGCATCTGGCCATCGATCTCTTCAGGGCTAGTTGCGTGAAAACGAACCGTTGATGTCCTTGCTGATGTTCCCGTGCACTCCTCGTGCATCTCCCACGTGGAGGAGGAACTTGAAACCACGGTTCTTTTACAGGACGGATTATCTTCGGTCTTGAACGACAGCCCCCTGCGCAACTGCTCCGCGGTGACACATGACGTGACGACATGGGGTTGCGCGGCGTTCGCCATGGCAGCTTTCATCGCGGCCTCAAATTGCTGGCGCCTCTCCGGCGTCATTTTCGCAAGGTCAGCCTCCGGTATCGGCAGTTGCCCGTTCGTTTGCATCGATACCGTGCTCTGCCACAAACCTGTTTTCACTTTCAATGTGAGGTCTGCTGCATGCGCCCCGAGGAGCGGCAACGCGTACAGCGCGACACCCGTTACAGCACTTCGACACTTGAACATTGGCGCTTTCCTGTTAGAAACACTGTGTTTGCGAGCCGCTCGGCTGAGGCCGAGCGGATTATATTTCCAGCCATAAAGTCAAGCGCGGCTGCACGGCAATGGACCCGCGCGATAGCCACGTTCCAGAGAGGCTCGACGCGGCTTATACTCGCGCCCCTTTTCAGCGGCCCTAGGAGCAATCATGACAGATCGGATGCCTACAGTAGTGGCACTCGCCTGGGTATCGATGCTAGCAGTCCCGATTGCGCAGGCGCAATGGACGGGCAAAGGTGCAGCGGGCATCTCGCTTGCGAGCGGCAACACCGACACCAAGACTGGCAATGCGGCAATCGAGTTCGCCGATACCGTCTGGAATTGGAAGCATACCTTCGGCTTTGACGGGGTCTACGCCTCCGCAAGTGCCGCGACGACCGCCCAAAGGTGGGCCGTATACGAGCAGTCGGACTTCAACTTGGATCCTCGCAACTTTGCATTTGCCGCGGCGCGCTATGAGGACGATCGATTTAGCGGCTTTCAATATCAGGCGTCGCTATCAAGCGGCGTCGGCCGCCATTTCATCGACAGCGACAGCACGAAGCTCACCGCCACGATCGGCATTGGATACAAGAGGTTTGCGACCCGTGATGTCTATGACGCGGACGGCAATCTCACTGAGGCGCACGGCACTGACAATCAGGCCATCGCCCGCGGCACGCTGACGTACGAGCATAAGTTGACGACCACCACCTCAATCCTTGAAAAGTTCCTCGTCGAGGCGGGTTCGCAAAACACCTTCCTGCAAAACGACCTTGCCCTGCAGGTGAAAATAAATACGCGCCTTGCGCTTGCGGTTGGCTACTCGGTGCGCGACAACACCAATCCACCGACGGGGTTTAAGCAGACGGACACCCTGACGACGCTAAATCTTGTGTACGAGATCAAGTGACTTCGAGGTGTCGATCACGCATTGTTGCTCGGTTGATGGCCTCGTGATCACGCGCCCAGCATTCGATCATAAGATAGCGGCTCGTCTGCCACGATCCGTCGCGCCACGTGGCCCGACCCATTGCTCGTTGCTTTTGACGGCTTCCTATACGACTTAGGTTGAGCATTGTGCCAAGACCGCGGTTTCTTGATTTCGTCGCCATTGCGGTCTGCACGCTCGCTTGGGGAACGACTTGGTTCGCAATTACCTTTCAGCTCGGCAGCGTCGATCCCGTCGTGTCGCTCGTCTATAGGTTTGCGCTCGCAACCCTCCTCCTCGTTGGCTGGTGCCGTCTTCCCGATTTGACGCTGCGGCTGACAGTTGCGCAGCACCTAGCCGCGTGCGGCGTTGGGCTTTTCACTTTTACCATCGACTACGCGTTCATCTATTTGGCCGAGCAGCGCATCTCCTCGGCGGTAGTGGCCGTCATGTTCGCCACACTCGCGTTGGTCAACCTCGCCGTGTTTCGGCTCGTTTTTGCGCAGCGCGCACCGCTGCGCGCTTGGGCGGCGGCGGCGCTAGGCACCGCAGGTGTCGCGATTCTGTCTTGGAGCGAAATCCTGAGTGCCCAGCTTAGCGAGCGTGCCCGCAGCGGGATTGGCATGGCATTCATCGCGGTTTAAGTGCAGCCGTCGGCAATGTGTTTGCCCGGCGCGGGGAAACCGCCGGAGCGTCGGTCGCCGCCTTAACCACGTGGTCCATCGTTTACGGTACGTTGCTGCTGTCGCTCTACGCGCTTGCGACGGGACGGCCGTGGATCTTCGAGTCGAGCTTTGCCTATGTGGCCTCCCTCGTTTACCTCGCCGTGATCGGATCAGTCGTTGCTTTCCTTTTCTACTATGGGCTCGCGCGCCGACGAGGCTATGCCACAGCCGCGTACGTCGCGGCTCTGACACCCGCAGTGGCGATGGTCATGTCGAGCTTGTTTGAAGGCAAGACGTGGAGTGTCATGGCAGTCAGTGGCCTCGCGCTAGTATTATTGGGCCAATGGCTTCTGTTGCGCGCCCGCAGAGCATGAGCGCCGCGCGCCCGCACGCTCACGCGGCAGGCACGCGTCGCACAGGGCGCTGGCCGCGCAGATCCGGCAAGAATGCCGTGAGCAATCCGATCAAGGGCAGGAACGAGCAGACGCTGTAGACGTATTCAATGCTGCGCGCATCGGCAAGTTTTCCCAATAGTGCTGCGCCAATGCCACCGATACCGAACGCGAGGCCAAAGAACAACCCCGAAACGGTTCCGACTCTTCCCGGTAAGAGCTCCTGGGCAAAAACGAGGATCGCCGAAAAAGCTGATGCAATCGTCAGTCCAATGATGAATACCAGCACTGCAGTCCACGTGAGATCCACGTACGGCAGCATGAGCGTGAAGGGCGCAACGCCCAGGATTGATACCCAGATCACGCGTTTCCTGCCGATACGGTCGCCGATCGGACCGCCGATGAGAGTTCCCAATGCGATGGCGAACAAGAATCCGAAAAGATGCAGCTGCGCCGATTGAATCGACAGGTGAAACTTGCTAATGAGAAAGAACGTGTAGTAGCTACTTAGGCTCGTGAGATAGAAATATTTCGAGAACACCAATGCCGCGAGTATCAGCACAGCCCAAACGGCTTTTCGCGTCAGCGGGCTTACCTTATGGCTTGCCCCGTGTGCGGCCGATTTGCACAAAGACAGCGGCTGCTGCCGGCGGTACCAGTCACCGATCCTCCACAGCACCAAGATTGCAACGAGCGCCGCGACGGAAAACCAGGCAACGCTTGTGCGCCCGTAGGGAATGATGACCCATGCTGCGAGCAACGGGCCGACCGCGGTGCCGGCGTTACCGCCCACCTGAAAAATGGACTGTGCAAGACCATGCTGGCCGCCGGACGCGAGGCGCGCCACGCGCGAGGACTCCGGGTGAAAGATCGATGAGCCCGAGCCGACGAGCGCCGCAGCCATGATGACGGTGAGATAGTTTGGCGCCACCGACAAGAGCAGCAATCCAATAAGCGTAAAGCCCATCCCGATCGAGAGCGCGCGCGGCTGCGGATGTCGATCGGTGTACATTCCTATGAAGGGTTGCAGCACTGACGCGGTCAGCTGGTACGTCAGCGTGATGAGTCCGATCTGCGCGAAGCTCAGCCTGAAATCGTTCTTGAGGAGCGGATAGATCGCCAGAATGAGCGACTGGATCATGTCGTTCAGAAAGTGCGAGAAGCTGATCGCACCCAGTACTTTAAAACGAGTCGGCTCGTGCACCGGCAGAACGGAGGCTGGCGAGGTATTGGTCAGCATGGCGTCGGCAATCCCGCACCATCAGAAAGGCATGGGATCGGGCGTGAATGTAGCGGCAGCGGGAATGCGTTCATTGTATTGAAATGCGTGCAACAGCACAATTGCATCAGCGCTGCCATGCGATGCCGCTGTGTGTCTCGATGACGCGGGTACCGTCCTTGACCGTCGCGGCGCTCCCTCTTCCAGGGTCTGCGACACTCGCGCGCGGCAGTTGCATCCCCAAACAGGCCGGGAGGCACTCGCGACCGGCCGACGACGCACACGGATACTCTGGACCGCGGCCGCGCGCGCACTGTTAACATACGCACCGTTTGGGTCTTCCGCCCCGGCGCGTGACCCGCCGCAAGTCGTACGATTCGTTCATGCCTGCCGAACGGCGCACCTCCGCTACAGAAGTCAGTACCAAGGCCGCAGGCATCGTCGGGCTTGCCGTCATGTGCAGCCGCATTCTTGGCTTGATCCGCGAACAGATCTTCGCCGCGCTGTTCGGCGGCGGGCGCGCCATGGACGCATTTACCGTCGCGTTCCGCACGCCTAACCTGCTGCGTGATCTATTTGCCGAAGGCGCACTGTCCACCGCCTTCATTACGACCTTTTCCAAGACAATCGCAACCGATGGAGATGCTGCGGCGTGGCGCCTGGCGAACAAGGTCGCGACCCTCGCCGCGGTCGTATTGAGCGCGCTCTGCGTGATCGGAATCGCGATCGCGCCGCTCCTCGTCGACTTGTTTGCACCCGGGTTCGATGCCGACAAGGCACAACTGACAGTGATGCTGGCGCGCATCATGTATCCGTTCATCCTGCTCGTATCGCTCGCGGCGCTCGTGATGGGCATGCTCAATGCCAAGCAGGTCTATGGCGTCCCGGCGATGGCATCGAGCTTTTTCAACCTGGGATCGATCGCCGGCGGTGTGCTCATCGGTCGCTGGCTCGATCCGCATTTCGGCCCGCGCGCCCTCGTCGGACTTGCCATCGGCACTCTCATCGGCGGCGGCTTACAGCTCGCGGTGCAGCTGCCGTCCTTGGCAAAGCTCGGATACGTTTTTCGGGCGGATTTTAGCTGGCGCGATGACGGCATTAAAAAGATCCTGCGGCTCATGGGCCCGGCGGTCATCGCCGCAAGCTCGGTGCAATTGAACGTGATGATCAATTCCATGTTCGCATCGACCCTGGGAGACGGGCCTATATTCTGGCTGGCCATCGCTTTTCGCTTGATGCAGCTGCCGCTCGGGGTTTTCGGCGTCGCACTTGCGACCGTGACGTTGCCGGTCTTGTCGCGCATCGCCGCCTCCGGCGACCAGATCAAGTTCCGTAGCGAGCTCGCCCGCGGCCTGCGGCTGGCATTTCTCCTGACGATTCCCGCGACCATCGGCCTTGTCATCCTGGCCGAGCCGATCATTTCCGTGCTCTACCAGCACGGCAAGTTCAATGCCTATCAAACCGTGCAGGCGGCCGCCGCCTTGCGCTTCTACGCCATTGGTCTTGCGGCATATTCCGCGATGAAGGTACTGGTTCCGGCCTTCTACGCGCTGGATCGGCGCAAGACACCCATGATCGTGAGTTTCATAGCCGTAGGCGTGAACCTGTTCTTCAACTGGTTGTTTACGTTCCGCCTCGGCTGGGGGCATCGGGGTCTTGCGTTGTCGACCGGCTGCGTGGCGGTGACGAACTTCCTCCTACTGTACGTGCTCATGCGTCGGCACGTCACCCAGCTGCACACGGGGCTGCTCGTGAAGATGCTGGCAAGAGTGCTGCTCGCGGGAGTCGCGCTCGGCGCCGTGTGCTGGTCCGGACAGCACTGGCTCCTGGCGGACTGGCCGGTGCAGGCGACCGCCGCAAAAGCGTTCAGTCTCTTTGCGACGATTTCGTGTGCCGGGGTTGCATTCTTTGCGGTCGCGGCGCTGCTGCGCATCACCGAGGTCACGCAGGTCCTCGGCCTCGCGCGGCAGAAGCTTGGCAAGCGCCTGCGACGCTCGTAGCGAAGGCGCGCGTTAGGTAGGCTTGCGCTTATGGCACCAAAATTTACCTGCAGCGGCAATTGCCAGGTCCCAAAGATGCGCGCCTCACCGGGGTCGCGCGCTGGCGGGTGGATTTGGAGCGTTATTGCGTGCGCCATCGTATGTGCTCTCGGCGCCACGCCCGCGCGGGCGGCGTGGATGGCGCGCGATGACGCCATCATGGGCACGCGCATCAGGGTCGAGCTGCTGGCCGACGATGCCGCGAAGGGTTCAGCGGCCATTGATGCCGTCATGGCCGAGATGCGCCGCATTGATGAACTCATGAGCCACTACAAGCCCGAAAGCGAGCTCTCGCAGATCAACCTGCGGGCGGCGGCGGAGCCGGTGCACGTCGATCGCGAGCTCTTTGACTTGCTAAAGCTGTCTCAGCATTTCTCGGAAATCACGGACGGCGCCTTTGACATCACCTACGCAGGCGTGGGCCGCCTGTACGACTATCGCTTACATATCAAGCCGACCGAGGCCCAGATCCAGGCCGCTCTACCCAGCGTCAATTGGCGCAATCTCATTCTCGATCCTGACAAGCTGACCGTGAAGTTCGCGCGGCCCGGCATGCGCATCGATGTGGGAGGGATCGGTAAGGGCTACGCAGTTGATCGCTGCATTGCCATCCTGCAGTCGTTGGGGTTCCATAACGCGCTGGTCACGGCTGGCGGGGACAGCCGCATCATCGGCGATCATGACGGGCGTCCGTGGGTCATCGGCATCCGCCACCCTGATGACCCGAATAAGATCGTGACGCGCTTGCCGCTCGTGGACACGGCGATGTCGACTTCCGGGGATTACTACCGCTACTTCGATGCCAACGGCGTGCGCTACCACCACATCATCGATCCGCGCACCGGGCATTCCGCCAGCCGAGTGCGGAGCGCGACAATTCTGGGTCCGACGGCGACCGAGACCGACGGGCTTTCAAAGACGGCGTTTGTCCTTGGAGCAGAGAAGACTCTCGAGATCATTAATCGCATGCCCAAGTTCGATGCGATCTTCATCACCCCCGACGGACGCGTGTTGTATTCGCACGGCTTAGAACCGCCGGCGGCGCAAAACCTTCCGCCCGCAAAGCCCTAGTCGGCTTGCGGGGAGGGCGCGCGCCGTCTACTTACTGGGGTGCGTTACCGTGATGCGCCGATAACAGTGCATCAACTTCGCGCTCGGCCAGGAGCCAATCTTCAAGCTCGTAGCCGCTCGCAAATCCACGCGTCTCCGCGCGCAGGTACGCCGCTTCCGCGATCATCGCCCGGCGCGTCTCATCGGCAACACTGCCGCCAGCTACTGCGGATGCTGTCGGCTGGGTGCTGCGGGATGATGTGCGCGGACGCACACGTTTCTTGGGCGAGATGACTTCCGGGGTTCGCGGTAAGTCGGGGGTTCGGCGATTAGCCATACGCGCCTCCTTTGCGATGGTGTGCAGCTAGCATGCGGCGGCGACGGCGGACATGCAAGCGTTACAGTAAACGCTGCGTCGATCCGCGCTTCAGCCACTTGTCAAAGGGCTACAACATCACTTGTGTTGGGCTTTGGCCTTCTGTTTCGCCTTCGGTTTGCGTACGCCTACGCGCGCAATCCCATTCAAATATTTTTGAAACTCGCGGCCGAGCTGTGGATGCGCGAGTGCGTATTCGACAGTCGCCTGCAAATAGCCCAACTTGCTGCCGCAATCGTAGCGCTTGCCGGAAAAGCGATGCGCGTAGACCGCCTCCTCGCTCATGAGCGCGCCAATACCGTCGGTGAGCTGAATCTCGCCGCCCGAGCCACGGCTGATCTTTTCCAGATGTGCAAAGATTGCCGGTGTCAGCACGTAACGGCCGACCACCGCCAGGTTCGAGCGCGCGACCGCAGGCTTGGGTTTTTCGACGATGCTGCGAATACGACTGGTCGCAGAGTCCTTCGCTTCCACCTCGACAATGCCGTAGCGCTCGGTATCGCGATGCGGTACGAGTTCCACGCCGAGCACGCTGGAGCGCTTCTCGCCGTACACTTCGGCCATCTGCTGCAGGCAAGGCACGTCGCTGCGAATGAGGTCGTCGGCGAGGTGCACGAAAAAAGGCTCCGCCCCGACCGCGGGCTGCGCACACAGCACCGCATGGCCGAGGCCGAGCGGCGCGGGCTGCCGGATATAGATGCAGGCGGCATAAGAGGGCAGCACGCTTCTGATTTGATTCAAGAGATCGCTCTTGCCCTGCGATCGCAGCAATTGCTCGAGCTCCGGATCGGAGTCGAAGTGATCCTCAATCGCCCGCTTGGATGCGCCTGTGATAAAGACGAGGCGCCGCGCACCCGCCGCCAAGGCTTCCTCCACCGCATACTGAATGAGCGGCTTGTCGACGACCGGCAGCATCTCCTTGGGACTGGCTTTGGTCGCCGGCAGAAAGCGCGTGCCGCGTCCGGCGACCGGAAATACCGCAGTACGAATCAAAGTTTTTGTAACCATTCGGCGCTCCTGTCGCACTCAAACCTCCCGAGTCATCAGACCGCGCGTGCTGCCTCGTCGCTGCGCTCGGCCCACTTGAACACGATCGGATGCAGCGTGTCCCAGGCGCGGCATTTGGGACAACGCCAGTACCAGCCGACGCTCGGCAAGCCACAATCGTCGCATTGATAGCGGCCACCAACATCGCCCATGCGGATCAGGAGTGCGCGCAGCGAGGATACATCTGCGGGTAGCTCGGCGACGTCCTTCGCCGGCAGCGCTGTAGCTATGAGCCAAGCCAGCTGCCGTGTGCTCACGCGGCCGGTCGCACGCAGGCGTGCACTCAGATCGGCCAAAAGCGCAGTCTCGCCGTCGCTGTCAACGAGCGCCAGCACCCGCGGAATGATCTCGAGCGCAAGCCCCGGCGCCGCCTGCAGGGCCTCGAGGTAAAGGCCGAGGGCCGATGCACTGTCGCCCGAGGCGGCAATAATCCGCGCGTTAAGAATCTGCGCGCGCGGCAGCGCCGCATCGTGAGCGCGCGCCTGCTTGAGCAGCGCCTGCACGCGCGCAGCGTCGCCCTGTAGCACGGCATGCTCGGCAAGCTCGCACAGATAGTGAGCGGCAACTCGACGTCGCTCCAACTGCAGCGCCGCCGGCAGCTCATGAAAGACCTTCAGAGCATTGGCCCAATCACCCGCCTGCTCGTGAATCCGCACCAGGTGATCAAGCGCCGCGTCGCGGTACTCGCGCGTCGCGGCGAGTTCCTCGAACAGGCGCTCTGCACGGTCCATGAGGCCGGCGCTGGCGTAATCCAAGGCGAGCTCAAACGCGCCGCGCTGCGCAACCGCCGCGGCGCCTTCGCCGCGCAGTCGCGTATGTATGGCAATGGCGCGTTCAACTTCGCCGCGGCGTCGAAACAGACTGCCGAGCGCGAATTGAATCTCGACCGCGTCGCCGTCAACTTCGGCCATACGCGCGAAGACGTCGGCGGCGCGGTCAAAGCGATCGTTGATGAGGTGATCGAGGCCGACATAGTAGTCGCGCGGCAGCCGCACCGTGCGCGCGAACGCCCTACTATGGCCAAGCGCCCAGGCGATACCACCCACGACAATGAATGCGAGTGCCAGAAGCAGTGGAGACAGCTCAATCATGACAGTGCACTGTGGCGGTCAGTCACGGATAGGTCGATCGGCTCCGTCGTTGACACGCTCGCGCAGATCCTTGCCCGGCTTGAAGTGCGGTACGTACTTTCCCGACAGCGCGACCGCCTCGCCAGTCTTGGGATTTCTGCCCTGGCGCGGCGGGCGAAAATGCAACGAGAAGCTGCCGAAGCCGCGGATCTCGATGCGCTCGCCCTGCGACAGAGCATCGCTCATGATCTCGAGCATCTGCTTCAACGCAAGCTCGACATCCTTCGCGGGCAGATGCTTCTGCTTCGCTGTGATGATCTCGATGAGTTCCGATTTCGTCATGCGTCGCCCGATTCCGATTCGCTGCGCGAGGTGCGATCAGTCCTGCTCCGAGCCGATCTGCTCCTTCAAGAGGTCGCCCAGGCTCGTGCCGGCAGATGCCTGGTCCGAGGAACGGTAACTCTGCACGGCCTCGGCCTCCTCATGAGCCTCCTTGGCCTTGATCGACAGCGAGATGGTGCGCGTCTTGCGATCCACGCCGGTGAATTTCGCCTCGACCTCGTCGCCGACCTTCAGCACCATGCGCGCATCCTCGATGCGGTCACGACCGAGTTCGGCCGCGCGCAGCTGTCCATCGACACCATTACCGAGATCGATGACCGCGCCGCGCGCATCGACCTCTTTCACGACGCCACGCACGATCGTGCCCTTGGGGTTTTCCGCGATATAGGCCGAAAACGGATCCTTCGCGAGCTGCTTGATGCCGAGCGAAATGCGCTCCCGTTCCGGGTCGATTGCCAGCACCATGGCCTCGAGCTGCTGGCCCTTCTGGTAGTTGCGTACCGCCTCTTCGCCAGGCTGATCCCAGGAAATATCGGACAGGTGCACAAGGCCGTCGATGTTGCCCTGCAGGCCGATGAAAATGCCGAAGTCGGTGATTGACTTGATCTGCCCTGCGACCTTGTCGCCGCGGTTGTAGTTCTCCGCGAATTCCTTCCACGGATTCGCCTGACACTGTTTGAGTCCCAGGGAGATACGGCGGCGCTCCTCGTCAACGTCGAGCACCATGACCTCGACTTCCTGCCCGGTGTGCACGACCTTCGCCGGATTGACGTTCTTGTTGGTCCAGTCCATCTCCGAGACGTGCACCAACCCCTCAACGCCGTCCTCGATCTCAACGAACGCGCCGTAGTCGGCAATGTTCGTGACCTTGCCAAATACGCGCGTGTGCGGTGGGTAGCGCCGCGCGATGTTCTCCCACGGATCCGCACCCAACTGCTTAAGCCCTAGGCTCACGCGCGAGCGCTCGCGGTCGAACTTCAGAATGCGCACTTCGACCTCATCGCCGACCTTCACCACTTCGGACGGGTGCTTGACGCGCTTCCAGGCCATATCGGTGATGTGCAGGAGGCCGTCAATGCCGCCCAAATCCACGAACGCGCCGTAGTCGGTCAGATTCTTGACCGCGCCGCGTACGATTGCGCCTTCTTGCAAGTTGTCCATGAGCGCAGTGCGTTCCGCGGAGAACTCCTGCTCCACGACCGCGCGCCGCGACACGACAACATTATTGCGCTTCTGATCGAGCTTGATGACCTTGAATTCCAGAGGCTTGCCTTCGAGATACGAGGTATCGCGCACGGGGCGCACATCCACTAGCGAGCCCGGCAGAAAGGCGCGCACGGTTTCGATTTCGACTGTGAAGCCGCCCTTCACACGCCCGGTGATCACGCCGGTGACGATTTCCTGATTATTGAAGGCGGTTTCAAGGCGCGTCCAGGTGCGAGCGCGTTTGGCCTTCTCACGCGACAGCCGCGTTTCGCCGGTGCCGTCCTCGACCGAATCGAGCGCAACCTCTACCTCGTCGCCCGCCTTGACTTCGAGCACTCCGTGTTCGTTCTTGAACTGCTCTACCGGAATCACCGCCTCGGACTTGAGTCCCACATTGACGATGACGACGTCGTCAGAAACTTCAATCACAAGGCCCGTCAAGATCATCCCTGGACGGATGCGTTGATTGGCGAGACTCTGCTCAAACATCTGCGCAAAATTTTCGGTCATACCTTCACTCGCACGTCGAATCACGTGCATACGCCCAGACGCCATCCACCGCGTTCCAGGGATGATGAAATTCGGCCAAGCCATCCATAGCCCAGCCACGAGTACTCGACAAAAACCGTCGCCTTAGATCCACAATGAGCAACTGCGACCCAACGCTACGACGCGATCGACCACTTGGTCGATCGCAAGCTCGGTCGAGTCGATCACGTGGGCATCCGGCGCCGCCAACAGGGGACTAACCTTGCGGGTTAAATCCCTCAAATCCCGCTCGGCGATCTCGCGCGAAAGGACGGGAAGGCTAACATCGGACCCCTTGTCTTTCAACTGCTTATAACGTCGCAAGGCCCTCTGCGCGGGGCTCGCCGTCAGAAAGATCTTCAGCGGCGCCGCAGGGAACACCACAGTGCCCATGTCGCGGCCGTCGGCGATGAGCCCGGGGGGCAGGCAGAAGGCGCGTTGCCGCCCGAGGAGCGCCGCCCGCACCTCAAGCCATGCCGCGACCCGGGAGGCGCCTTGCCCGGCGATTTCCGAGCGCAGCTCAAGAGTCACGTCGCGCCCGGAGAGCGTGACGAGCTCCTCCCCGTCCGCGCGCACGCCGAAACGGATCTGCATCGATGAGGCAAGCTGTGCGTGCCCGGGAACGTCGTTCGGGTCGAGCCGGCTATCGAGTCCGGCCAAGGCCACCAGGCGATACAGGGCGCCGCTGTCAAGGAGGTGCCAGCCGGCATGACGGGCGACTGCGCGACTGATTGTGCCTTTGCCCGAGCCGCTCGGGCCGTCAATGGTCACAACGGCTGCTACCGGCATAGCTCAATCCGCAAGCCAATCGCATGCGCGCTTGCGACGAAGTTCGGAAAAGAGGTGCCGACGCTTGCGACATCGTGAATCTCAATAGGCGCGCGCGCGCGCACCGCCGCCACGGCGAACGCCATCGCGATACGATGATCGCCGTGGCTGTCGATGACGCCGCCGTCAAAGCCCGAGGCGCCGCGTATCCACAATCCATCAGTCAAAAGCTCATGCTCGACGCCGAGGCGCCCCAAGCCCGTTGCCATGGCGGCCAAACGGTCGCTCTCCTTAACGCGCAGCTCAAGGGCTCCGCGCACCAGGGTCTCACCCTCAGCGCAGGCAGCGGCGATGAAGAATACCGGCAGCTCATCGATCGCAAGCGGCACGGCGGCCGCGGCCACTTTGATGCCGTGTAAGGGACTTGCGTAGACCTCGATGTCGGCAACCGGCTCGGTGGAGGAATGCGCCGCGGCACCTGGCTTGCCGCAGTGCCGCACGCGGATGTCCGCGCCCATTTCGCGCAGGAGATCCAGCAAGCCGGTACGGGTGGGATTAAGGCCGATGCCGCGCAGCACAAGGCCCCGCGACGCGGCCAAGCAGCCGGCGACGATAAAGAACGCCGCGGAAGAGAAGTCCCCAGGCACCTGTACGCGTGTCGAGCGCAACACCTGGCCGCCCTGCAGAGCGATCGCATCGCCGGAGTGCAGCACCTCGACGCCAAAGCTTGCGAGCATTCGCTCGGTATGGTCGCGGCTCGGCGCGCGTTCAACGACCCGCGTACGTCCATCGGCACGCAGCGCCGCAAGCAGAATCGCGGACTTCACCTGCGCGCTCGGCACCGGCAGCTCATAGTCAATTGCAGCGAGCGTGTGACCGCCGTGGATGTCAACCGGTGGCCGTCCGTCTCGCGTCATGATGTGGGCGCCCATGAGACGCAAGGGGACCGCGACGCGCTCCATCGGCCGGCGCATAAGGGAGGCGTCACCAACAAGCTGCGAGTCGAAGGGTTGGGTCGCAAGCAGTCCCATGAAGAGCCGCATGGCGGTGCCGGCGTTTCCCATGTCGAGCGGGCCTGACGGTGCCTGCAGACGAGCGTACCCGAGGCCATGCACGATGACCTGACCGTCGTTCGGTCCATCGATGCGCACGCCCAACTGCCGCAAAGCGACGAGAGTCGCGAGGCAATCCTCACTCTTGAGAAAACCGTGAATCTCGGTATCGCCCGCGGCGATGCTGCCGAGCATCAACGCCCGATGCGAGATCGATTTGTCCCCGGGGATGAGAGCCTCGCCGTGAAGGCGGGTGCTCGGTTGAACGACATAGCGCGAGGCGACGGCCGACATCAACAGACCGCGCGCGGGTAGGAGCCGAGCACGCGGAATAGCGACGCGCGCCGTTTTAGGGCCTTGAGCGCCTGCGCCACCGGCTTATCGCGGGCGTGACCTTCGAGATCAATGAAGAACACGTAGTCCCATTTCGCGCGGCGCGAGGGGCGCGATTCGATGCGCGTCATGCTGACGCGGTGCCGCGCCAACGGCTCGAGCAGGCGAAACAAGGCTCCCGATGCCTTGGTATGCCCCACCGAGACGAGCAGCGTCGTGCGGTCTACGCCGCTTGGCTCGAAGAGTTTTCGACCAAGCACCAGGAAGCGCGTGGTGTTGTCCGGGCGATCTTCAATTTCGGTCGCGAGCACCCCGAGGTTGTACACCTCGGCGGCGGTCTGGCCGGCGATGGCAGCGGTGCCCTGCTCATCACGCGCCCGGCGCGCCGCTTCGGCGTTGCTCGCAACGGCGATGCGCTCCGCATCGGGCATGTGATCCTGCAGCCAAGCGCGGCACTGGGCGAGGGACTGCTGATGGGAGCAGACGCGCTCGATACGCTCCAAGGATGCCATCTTGCCCATCAGAAACTGGTGGATGCGCAGCTCCACTTCACCGCAGATCTTAAGCGGTGAAGTCAGGAAGCGGTCGAGCGTATAGTTGACCGTGCCTTCGGTCGAGTTCTCGATCGGCACCACGCCAAAATCCGCATTCCCGGCTTCCACCTCGTGAAACACCTCATCGATCGAGGCGAGCGGCAAGGCGCGCACCGAGTGACCGAAGTGCGTGAGCACCGCGGTCTGCGTGAAAGTGCCTTCCGGCCCGAGAAATGCAACTTTGAGCGGCTCCTGCTGCGCAAGACACGCCGACATGATCTCGCGAAAGAGCCGCAACACCTCCTCATCGCGCAGCGGCCCCGCGTTGCGCTCGCGCGCCATGCGCAATACCTGCGCTTCGCGCTCCGGCTTATAAAAATCCGCGGTGCTGCCGGCGAGGCTCTTCGAGGCCCCGGCGAACTGCGCAAGGCTCGCCCGCTCGTTGATGAGCGTTTGGATCTTCTCATCGACCGCATCGATGCGCGCGCGCACCTGCGCAAGATCGACCGCAACCTGGCGCGCCGCGCGCTTCGGCTTCGGGGTCGCGGCGGCGGACGTTGAATTTCTGTTTCGCGGCATGGAACTCCAAACGCGACGCGGATCAGACGATCCGCACCGCGAGCACTCCTTCGATTCGGGCCATTCGACGTACGAGATCTTCGCTCACCGCGCCGTCCGCGTCGATCAGCGTGTAGGCATACTCACCACGTGACTTGTTGAGGAGGTCGGCAATATTGAGCCCGGCGGCGGCAAGACAGGTGGAGATCTGCCCGACCATGTTCGGCACGTTGCTGTTGGCGATCGCCAGCCGTGTGGTGTGCGGCGCGCGCGGCAGCACGGCCTCGGGGAAGTTCACGCAGTGGCGCACGTTGCCGTTCTCGAGAAAGTCCTTCAGCGTCTCGGCGACCATGACCGCGCAGTTCTCTTCCGCCTCGCCGGTGGAGGCACCCAGGTGCGGCAAGGCCACAATCTTCGGATGGTCCTTGACGCCGACCGCGGGAAAGTCGCACACGTAAGCAAGCAGCTGGCCCGCGTCAAGCGCGCGCATGACGGCGGTCTCATCGACGATGGCGGCACGCGCGAAATTCAAAATGACCCCGCCCTGCTTCATGAGCCCAAGGTGCGCATCGTTCACGATGCCGCGCGTCAGCTCGTTCAGCGGTACGTGCACCGTCACCGCATCCGAACGCGCGAACAGATCCGCGAGCGAGGCCGCCTGCTCGACGCTTGCCGCAAGCTGCCAGGCTCGCTGCACGGTGATCTGCGGGTCGTAGCCCAGCACCTTCATCCCAAGGGCAAGCGCGGCATTGGCAACTTCGACTCCGACGGCGCCCAGCCCGATGACGCCGAGCGTGCGGCCGGGAAGCTCGAAACCGACAAAAGCCCGCTTGTGCTCTTCAACCGCGCTCTCAATCGCCTGATCATCTCCCGTCAGTGCTCGGGCAAAAGCCCAGGCCTGACAGACATTGCGGGCGGCGATCAGAAGCCCTGCCAGCACCAGCTCCTTTACCGCATTGGCATTGGCTCCCGGTGCGTTGAACACCGGCACGCCGCGCTGACTCAACGCCGCGACTGGAATGTTGTTGACGCCGGCACCCGCGCGGCCCACCGCCAGTACCGAATCTGGAATCTTTATTGCGTGCAGATCCGCCGAACGCACCATGAGAGCGTGTGGATCGGTGAGCGCCGCGCCAACCTCAAAGCGTTGCGCCGGCAAGCGCGCAAGACCGCGGTGGCTGATGTTATTGATGGTCAATATTCGATAACGCATGGCGGTAAGCACGCCGCATGAGGCTTGCGATCAGCCGTAGCGGCGCTCGAACTCCTGCATGAATGCGGTTAACGCTGCAACCCCTGCAAGCGGCATCGCGTTATAGAGGCTGGCGCGCATGCCGCCCACGGAGCGATGGCCCTCGAGGTTCGTAAGCCCGGCCGCGGCGGCAGCGCTCAAAAACTTCCGATCGAGCGTGCTCGTCGCAAGCGTAAAGGGCACGTTCATCCATGAGCGGCAGTTCTCGGCGACGGGATTGCGGTAAAAGCCGGAAGCCTCGATAGCGCCATAGAGGAGCTCCGCCTTGGCGCGATTGCGCTCCCCCATCGCGGCAAGTCCACCCTGAGTTTTGAGCCATTTGAAGACGAGCCCCGCGACATACCAGGCAAAGGTCGGCGGGGTATTCAGCATCGAGCCCTGCGCGGCTATTGCCGCATAGTTCCATACTGCAGGTGTTCCCGGACGCGCGCGGTCGAGAAGCTCATCGCGCACGATCACCACGGTGAGGCCCGCCGGGCCGATGTTCTTTTGCGCGCCCGCATAGATGAGGGCGCAGCGCGACACTTCGAAGGGCCGCGACATGAGCGTCGAGGACATGTCCGCGACCAAGGGCACCTCCGCGGTGTCGGGTATGTAAGGAAATTCGACGCCATCAATCGTCTCGTTCGGCGTGTAGTGCACGTAGGCCGCAGCGGCAGTGAGCTTCAGCGTGCGAGCGTCCGGAACCGTGCAATAGCCCGATGCGGCTTCATCGGCTGCGATATTGACCCGGCAGTAGCGCCGCGCCTCTGCCAGCGCCTTCTTAGACCAGGCGCCGGTGTCGAGGTAGTCGACCACCGCATCGGCGCTCGCAAGATTCAGCGGGATCGCAGAAAACTGCGCACTCGCCCCGCCCTGCAGGAACAGCACCCGATAGTTGGTCGCGATGCCGAGGAGTTCGCGCAGGTCGCTCTCGGCTGCCTGCGCGGCCTCAATGAAGGCTTTGCTGCGATGGCTGACCTCCATGACCGAGCTGCCGGCGCCATGCCAATCGGTAAGCTCTGAACGAACCTGCTCGAGAACTTCCAGGGGCAGCATGGCCGGCCCCGCGGCGAAGTTGAATACGCGCATAGGCATGCACTGCGATGGCTTTGCGGGAACGCCGCGAATCTTAGCAACTGCGCGCCCGCGTGGTTGGACCTTTTGCCGCGCAGCACTCGAGGCTGCGTTGGCTGCGACCTCACACCTGCGGCGGAACTTCCGCGCTCACCTCTGCACTGCCTTCTTCACCCTCGAAAGTCTCATCGATCTGTTCGATCCCCGTCAGGCGCTCCCCTTCGGCAAGCCTGATCAGCCGTACGCCTTGTGTATTGCGGCCCACGATCGACACCTCATCGACCGGCGTCCGGACGAGCGTCCCCGTCGAACTGATGAGCATCAGCTCCTGCCCCGGCGTCACCTGCACGGCGCCAACCGTCGCGCCGTTGCGATCGGTCGTCTGCAGCGCAATGACCCCCTGCCCGCCGCGCCCGTGCACCGGGAAATCCTCAAGCGGCGTGCGCTTGCCGTAGCCATGTTCCGACGCCGTCAAAATGTGACCCTCGCCGACGACGATGAGCGCAATCAATTCCTGGCCATCGCTGAGCTTGATGCCGCGCACGCCAGCGGCTTCGCGGCCCATCGGGCGTACCTCCTCTTCAGGAAAGCGGATCGCCTTGCCGCCGCTTGTCACTAGGATCACCTCGCGCTGCCCATCGGTGAGCGCAACGCCGACGAGGCGGTCATTGTCGTGCAGGTCGATTGCAATGATGCCCGCGGCGCGCGGCCGCGAGAACGCATCGAGCGGCGTTTTTTTCACGGTGCCCTGACTCGTCGCCATGAACACGAAATGCTGCTCGTCGTACTGCTTCACCGGCAAAACGGCATTGATTTTCTCACCCTCCTCGAGCGGCAGCAGATTGACCATCGGCTTGCCGCGGGCATTTCTGCCCGCCTGCGGCAGCTGATGCACCTTGAGCCAGTACACCTGACCGCGGTTCGAAAAGCACAAGACGGTGTCGTGAGTATGCGCAACAAATAGTTTTTCCACGAAGTCCTCATCCTTTACGGCTGTCGCCGCTTTGCCGCGACCGCCGCGGCGCTGTGTTTGATACTCGGCGACGGGCTGCGACTTCGCATAGCCCGCGTGTGAAAGCGTCACGACCACATCCTGCGGCTCGATCAGATCCTCGGTCGTGAGGTCGAGATGGTCGCGACTGATCTCCGTGCGGCGGGCATCGCCGTAGTTCTCGCGAATCTCCGTGAGTTCCTCGCGCACGACCTGCGTCAAACGCTCCGGACGGGCGAGAATATCGGTCAGATCAGCGATGTTTCCCAGAAGCTCGCGGTATTCGCTGACGATCTTCTCCTGCTCGAGTCCCGTCAGCCGATTCAAGCGCATGTCGAGAATGGCCTGCGCCTGCGCTTCGGAGAGACGATATCCTGCCGCCGTCAGCCCCAGATCTGTCGCAAGGCCGCTGGGGCGCGTCGAGACGCTGCCGGCACGCGCCAGCAGTTCTGGCACGATGCCGGCGGGCCACGGGCGCGCCTGCAGGGCATCGCGCGCCGCGGCGGGCGCGGGCGCGGCTTTGATTACTGCAATGATCGCGTCGATATTGGCGAGCGCCACGGCGAGGCCCTCGAGAACATGGGCGCGCTCGCGCGCTTTCGCAAGGTCGTGAATCGTGCGCCGCGTGACGACTTCGCGCCGATGGCGAATGAACGCTTCCAGAATCTCCTTCAACGACAGAAGTTTTGGCTGGCCGTCCTGCAACGCCACCATGTTGATGCCGAACACCGTTTCCATAGGCGTCTGCGCATAGAGATTGTTGAGTACAATCTCGGCGACTTCGCCGCGCTTGAGTTCGATGACGACGCGCATGCCGTCCTTGTCGGACTCGTCGCGCAGTTCCGAGATGCCCTCGATGTCTTTGGCGCGCACCAGATCCGCGATGCGCTCGAGCAGACGCGCCTTATTCACCTGATACGGCAGCTCGGTGACGATGATGGCCTGGCGGTCAGCTTTGCCGATGTCCTCAAAATGCGCACGGCAGCGGATCGACAGGCGCCCGCGACCGGTGCGATAGGCGGTCGCAATCTCCTGCGCACCGTTGATAATGCCGGCGGTGGGAAAATCCGGACCCGGTATGTGCTGCATCAGCGCCGCGAGCGGCAGCGTTGGGTCGCTAAGCAGCGCCAGACACGCGCCGACAACCTCGGTGAGGTTGTGCGGCGGAATGTTGGTGGCCATGCCGACCGCAATGCCTGACGCGCCATTGATCAAGAGGTTCGGAACGCGCGCCGGCAGTACCGACGGCTCAGATTCCGACTCATCGTAGTTCGCTACGAAATCGACGGTTTCCTTGTCGATATCGGCAAGCAGTTCGCTTGCGATCTTCGACATGCGAACTTCCGTGTAGCGCATCGCCGCCGGCGCATCGCCATCGACCGAGCCAAAATTGCCCTGCCCGTCGATGAGCAGATAGCGCATCGAAAAAGACTGCGCCATGCGCACCATGGTGTCGTACACGGCGGTGTCGCCGTGCGGATGGTATTTGCCGATGACGTCGCCGACCACGCGCGCGGATTTCTTGTAGGGCTTATTCCAGTCGGTGCCAAGTTCGCGCATCGCGAACAGCACACGCCGGTGCACGGGCTTCAAGCCGTCGCGGATATCGGGCAGCGCACGCCCGACAATCACGCTCATGGCATAGTCGAGATAGGACTGCCGCATCTCGTCCTCGAGATTGACGGCCAGGACTTCGCGGGCAATTTCAGGCATGCGAACGGCGGGCTTACAGAAAAAGGAATTTTAGCACACGGCTCCGGAGCGTGAGCGCAGCACACAGCTCGCTGCCGAATGGGATCTTGAGGCGCATAAGGGTGGCCCTCGATATACTCAGCGAAGCCGTAATTCGAGGTATTTTTAACACCTATGCAGTCGACTCCAGCCGGCGGTTCTGCAGCGACGGGGACCGCCCCGCCAAACGCCGATCGCATCGAGCTTGATAAGTTCGATGCGCTCGCGCCGCGCTTCTGGGATGCGCACGGAGAGTTTCGGCCGCTGCATCTGCTCAATCCCGTACGCGCAGGTTTCGTGGCCGCGCGCGCCAAGCTTACAGGCGCCCGCGTGCTCGACGTCGGCTGCGGCGGCGGCCTGCTGTGCGAGGCGCTGGCACGCGCAGGCGCGGAAGTCACTGGCATTGATCTTGCCCCCGGCATGATCGAAGTCGCGCGTCTGCATGCCGCAGCGCAGAACCTGCAGATCGACTACCGACTCACCGATGCGCAGCACCTTGCAGCCGCAGCGCCCGGCGGATTTGACATTGTCACCTGCATGGAAATGCTTGAGCACGTGCCGGACCCGGCAGCGACAACGGCCCATCTTGCGCAGCTGGTGCGCCCGCATGGCGCCGTGTTCGTCTCCACGATCAATCGCAATCTAAAGTCCTTTCTGCTCGCGATCGTCGCTGCCGAATATGTATTGAAGCTCATTCCACGCGGCACCCACGAGTACGAGCGGCTGATACGCCCAGCCGAACTTGGGCGCTGGGCGCGCGCGGCGGGTTTGCGCTTGGCGGAAATTGCGGGAATCGACTTCAGTCCTTTTACGCAAGCGGCGCGCCTGACACGCAATCCGGCGGTGAACTACATCGCGCATCTCGAGCGCACGGTGTGAGCACGGCCGCGGCTGTCGCCGCCGCATTCGTGGCTCTTGTGAGCGGCGCCGCCATCGGCATGCTCGCCGGCTTTCTTCTCGCGCAGTGGCGCGCCGCGCGCCACCTCGCGCAATCCGATGCGCGCCTGCGCGCAACCTTCGACTCGGTTGCAGGGGAAAGCCTGCGCGCCAACAGCGAGCTGTTTCTGCGGATGGCGCGCGAGGCTTTGAGCCGCGAACATGTGATTGGTGAGAGCGCATTGAAGGAGCGCGAGGTCGCCATCAGCCAGCTTATCGAACCCTTACGCGTTGCACTCGAAAGAACCGAAGCGCAGGTGCAGGGCCTCGAGCGCGAGCGGCGCGATGCGTTCGCAAGCCTGCGCGTGCAGATTGAGACGCTCGCCGGCGGACACGCGCAGCTGCAGCGGGAAACCCGCGCGCTCGTGACCGCGCTGCGCCGGCCCGAAGTACGCGGCCGCTGGGGTGAGATTACGCTGCGGCGCGTCGTCGAGCTGGCAGGCCTTGCCGAGCACTGCGACTTCACCGAGCAGCAGCACATCGCCGGCCAAGACGGCGTACTGCGCCCCGACCTTGTCGTGCACATGCCGGACGGCCGCGATCTTGTGATTGATGTCAAAACTCCGCTCGATGCCTACCTTGAAGCACTCGAAGCGCCGAGCGACGAGGGGCGGCAGCTGGCGTTGAAGCGGCATGCGCAACAGCTCGAGACGCACGTACGGCAGCTTGCCTCCAAGGCCTATTGGGCGCAGTTTCAAACAAGCCCCGAATTTGCCGTGCTGTTTCTGCCGGGCGATCAGTTTCTAAGCGCAGCACTCGCCGAACGCCCTGAGATCATGGACAACGCGCTGAAGCAAGCCGTGATCATCGCGACACCGTCGACGTTGATTGCACTTCTGAAGTCAGTCGCTTACGGCTGGCGTCAATCAGCGGTCGCGCATAATGCGGCAACCATCCGTGATCTCGGGCAAGAGCTGTACCGTCGGCTTGGCAACTTCACGGGACATCTGGGTAAAGTCGGCCAACGCCTCGATGGAGCGGTCGAAGCCTACAACTCGGCCGTTGGCTCGCTCGAACGCCAGGTGCTGCCACAAGCCCGGCGCTTTACTGATCTCGGGGTCACTGCCGACACCGCTCTTGCGACACTCGACCCGATTACGCAGCTTGCGCGGCCGGCAACGACTGCGCCAAGCGCCGAAGCATCGCGCGAAGCTGCACCGCACACCGTAGCGCCCCGGACATCCGGCTCGCATGAGCTTTGATCCGCGTACGATCGTCGCCCGGCCCGATGAGCTCTACGGTCGGGTGATCGCGGTCACCGGCGCCGGCGACGGTATTGGCAAAGCGGTCGCGCTGGACTGCGCGCGCCACGGCGCGCGCCTCGTGCTCATCGGCCGCACCGCGGCCAAACTTGAGGCCGTGCACAGCCTGATCGAGACAGCCGGCGCAGCCGAAGCGACCGTCGGCGTTCTCGATCTGGAATCGGCGCTCGCGCGCGACTATGACGCGCTCGCGGACGCGATTCGTGAGCGCTACGGGCGCGTCGACGGCCTCATTCACAATGCGGGCATCCTTGGTACGCTCTCCCCCATCGAGCATTACGACGTGCCGACCTGGTGTCGCGTGCTGCACGTGAACCTCACCGCCGTCTTTGCATTGACCCAAGTGCTGCTGCCGCTTCTCAAGGCTTCTGCAGATGCTTCGATCATCTTCACGACGAGCGGGCTCGGGCGACGCGCGCGTGCCTACTGGGGCGCCTATGCCGTGTCAAAGTTTGGCATCGAGGCTCTTACGCAGACCCTGGCAGCGGAGCTGGAGAACATCTCGGCCATCCGAGTGAATGCGCTCAATCCCGGTCGCGTGCGCACGCGTATGCGGCGTCAGGCCTTTCCTTCCGAGGACCTCGAGTCGTTGCCGGAGCCCGCTGCCATAACCGGTCCGTACCTTGCGCTCCTGGGTCCTGCGAGTCGCGGCGTTACGGGGATGAGCTTCGACTGCCAGCTATAGCGGCCACGAGCGCGTCACGCTGCTCGCGTGTCAGCTCGCGGAACTGACCGCGCGCAAGAGCGCGATCAAGGGATAACGGGCCAAAGCGTGTACGCAGCACGCGGCTGACGAGCGCCGCCTGACGCTCAAATAGTTGCCGTACGTCTTTGCCGCTGCCGCCATGCGCGACCAGCGAATACCAACGATTGGCGCCTTCCCCGCCCGCCGCTTCGCAGCTCTGCACCGCGAGCGACGTGCCGCGATCGAGAAGACCCGTGAGAATGCCCTGGTGCTGCAGGTCGGTGAGCTCGCCACGCACCCGTACGCTGAACTCACTCGTTAAGAGATGCGCCGCGCGCTGCAGGCGCATCGCAAGCTCACCATCCGAGGTCACAAGCTCAAGGCCGCCGTCGATGCGCGGCATCGGACTCACGGCCACAAAGCGGCGCCCGCCTCGACCCGGCAAGCGGCTCATGATGCCGTCCTCGCCCGTCTCATCATCCGGCCGCCCGAGCGCCTGCCCGGGCGAGCGATGGCACAGAAAGACGCGCAACTCTGGGGCAATATGCCGGCGCACGACGCGGCCGTCGAGCCGCACTTGGTCGGCGGACCGCACACGCACGCCCAGAGTGGCCTTATCGCCGTTGACGGTCAGCCGCCCGGCGCGAATCCACGTCTCGGCTTCGCGGCGCGATGCAAGCCCCAGCTGCGCCAAGACCTTCTGCAGACGTTCGGCGGGTTCCTCGCGCGGCGGTGCAGACTTGCGCAACGCGATCAGGAATCGAAATTGGGGCCGGACGCCACAAGTTCGCTCGCCTCGGACGGGGAAGCCAAGTGCTCGTCATCCTCGCCACTGTCATCGTCCAAGAGCGCCGTCGCGGCGGGAGCGCCGCCGTCGGCGTCGGCAGTGCCGGACGTCGAGCCCAAATCGAGCTGCAGATTGACATCCGCCATCGCCGTCAGCGCCGCAAGCGGCGGCAACTCATCGAGTGTCTTCAATCCAAAGTAGTCGAGGAACTCGCGTGTCGTGCCTAATAGCTCAGGATGGCCCGGCACGTCGCGCTGACCCACGACTCGCACCCAGTTGCGCTCAATCAGCGTCTTTAGAATATTGGGGTTTACCGCAACTCCGCGCACCGCCTCGATTTCGGCGCGTGTGATCGGCTGCCGATAAGCAATGAGTGCAAGAGTCTCGAGCAAGGCGCGCGAGAAGCGCGGCGGTCGCTCGGGCCAGAGCCGCGAGATTTCGCTCGCGAGCGCGCCGCGCACCTGTACGCGAAAGCCGCTCGCAGTCTCCTTCATCTCAATGCCACGTTCGGCGTAGTCCGCGCTCAAGGCAGCGAGCTGTATGCGCACCTCGCCGGCGCTCGGCCGCACGTGTTCATCGAACAATTGCGCGATCTGCTCGATCGTGAGCGGGCGGCCGCCCGCGAGCAATGCCGCTTCAATGACATTCTTCAGGTATGCCTCATTCATGGGCTGACCTCATCAGCAGGAGAACTCTCAACCAAGCGTAAGGTAGCGGGCGCGAGCGCTGCGCGCACGTGCAGCGGTGCGAAGAGCTGCGACTGCACGATCTCGATCAAGCCCTCACGCACAAGCTCAAGGATCGCGACAAAGGTGACCGTCACGCCCATCCGTCCCTCCTCGGCATGAAACAGCTCCGTGAAAGCAACGAAACGGCTGCCCGCGAGTGTGGAGAGAATCTGCGTCATGCGCTCGCGCACCGACAGGCGTTCGCGCTGCACATGGTGGCGCGCGAAAAACTCCGCCCGCACGACGACTTCCTTGAACGCGACCAGCATCTCCTGCAGGGTTGTCTGCGGCAGAAGCTGCACGACCTTTCTGTCCTTGACGTCGGCGCTTGCGTCCCAGACGTCGCGTTCCAGACGCGGCAAACGATCGATACTTTCCGCGGCGCTCTTGAAGCGCTCATATTCCTGCAGCCGGCGCACGAGTTCCGCGCGCGGGTCAATATCGCCCTCTTCGCCATTTAACTGTGGCCGCGGCAGCAGCATCCGGGATTTGATCTCGGCAAGCGTTGCGGCCATCACGAGATACTCGCCCGCAAGCTCGAGCTGCAGTTCCTGCATGAGCTCGATGTACTGCACGTACTGCCGAGTGATCTCAGCAATAGGGATGTCGAGGATTGCAAGGTTACGGCGGCGGATGAGATACAACAGCAGGTCGAGCGGTCCCTCGAAGGCCTCAAGAAACACCTCGAGCGCCTGCGGCGGGATGTAGAGGTCGCGCGGCAACTCCATCACCGGCTCACCGTTTACGACCGCAAACGTCATCTCCACCTGCTCCGGAGACGCTGCGGCGGCAGGCGCTGGCGCGAGCTCGTTCGAGGTCACGAGCGTCAACTCGGGTTTCACGACAGTTCTCCTCATCCGGCGCGCAAGTGCATCGCCCGACGCACATCCTCCAAGGTCTGGCGCGCGACCTCGCGCGCCTTCTCCTCGCCCTCCGCAACGATATCGCGGATGAGCTCGGGATGCTCCTCGAATTCCTGTCCGCGCCGGCGCATGGCGGCCACTTCCTCGACGATTTTGTCTATGAGCGGCTGTTTGCAGTCAAGGCAGCCAATAGCGGCGCTGCGGCAGCCCGCACTCGCCCATTGGCGCGTCGCCTCGTCCGAGTAGATCTGGTGCAGATCCCAAACAGGACACTTCTCCGGATCACCCGGATCGGTGCGCCGCACGCGCGCCGGATCGGTCTGCATGGCGCGCAGCTTCTGCGTCACCAGCTCAGGATCTTCGCGCAGCCCTATGGTATTGCCATAGGACTTGGACATCTTGCGGCCATCGAGGCCCGGAACCTTTGGCGCTGCGGTCAGGAGCACTTGTGGCTCAGGCAGAATACTCACTCCGGATCCTTCGAGGTACCCCAAAAGCCGTTCGCGGTCGGCGACCGTGATACGGTTGTTGCTCTGCACGAGTGCCCGCGCACGCTCGAGCGATGGCGCATCGCCCGTCTCCTGAAATTTGCGGCGCAATTGTCGGTAGGCGGTGGAGTTGCGCCCACCGAGACTTTTGACCGCACGCTCCGCCTTCGCCTCAAAATCCGTCTCGCGGCCGTAAATATGATTGAAGCGCCGTGCGATCTCGCGCGTCACTTCCACGTGCGCGGCCTGATCCTCGCCCACCGGTACGAAGGCCGGGCGGTACAGGAGGATATCGGCGCTCTGCAGCACCGGATAGCCGAGAAAGCCGTAGGTCGCGAGATCCTTCTCCTTGAGCTCGGCCTGCTGATCTTTGTACGTCGGCACGCGCTCGAGCCAGCCGAGCGGCGTGATCATCGACAAGAGAAGGTGGAGCTCAGCGTGCTCGGGCACGTGCGACTGGATGAAAAGCGTCGCAACGCCGGGATTGAGCCCGGCCGCAAGCCAGTCGATGAGCACGTCACGGATGTACTCCTGCAGTCTCGCCGTGTCATCGTAGCCGGTGGTCAGCGCGTGCCAGTCAGCGACGAAGAAATAGCACTCGTACTGGTATTGCAGCTCCACCCAATTGCGCAGCGCGCCGTGGAAGTTGCCCAGATGTAGGGGCCCGGTCGGGCGCATGCCTGACAGCACCCGCCGTGTACCCGCGATGGCGCTCATGGCATCCCCAGCGTCAGAACGGGTATTCGCAAGTCGAGGTCACGTCGGGTACAAAGGCAGCGGCGATTATAGCCCAGGCGCATCAGGCGCGTGGCGCGCCTGTAATTGCCGCAATCGCGCCCTTGCCGACGCGCACCACCAGCGGCGGGCTGACCGCGAGGTCGACGACGGTTGTCGGCTCGACACCGCAATTTCCGCCGTCGAGCACGGCATCGATCTCATGCTCGAGCCGCGCACGAATTTCCTGACCATCCGTGAGCGGCAGAGCATCCCCGGGCAGCATCAACGTCGAACTCATGAGCGGCTCACCGAGCTCCGCCAGGAGGAGCAGCGGCACCGAATGGTCAGGGATGCGGATGCCGATCGTGCGGCGGCGCTCGTGCTGCAGCCGCCGCGGCGTCTCGGTCGTCGCCGGAAGCAGGAACGTATACGGGCCTGGAGTACAGGCCTTGATGAGCCGGAATTGCCAGGTATCAAGTTTTGCAAAACGCCCGACGTCGGCAAGATTGCGGCATACCAGTGTGAAATGATGATGACGGTCTGCTTGGCGGATTCGCCGCACGCGCTCGAGTGCGTCTTTGTCGCCGATATGACAGCCGAGCGCATAGCAGGAATCGGTGGGATAGGCGATAACGCCGCCCGCGCGCACGATATCCGCCGCACGGCGGATAAGCCGCGCCTGCGGGGTTGTGGGGTGCAATTCAAAGTACTGACTCACGGTGGATGCCCTATCAGCTATGATACGCGGCCTTTGCCGGGGCCCGCCGGCTCACATATGGACATCAATGCAGGCATTGCTCGAGTTCGCACCGCTCGCCGCCTTCTTCGTCGCCTACAAGGCGGCCGGGTTGTACGTCGCAACGGCGGCTCTCATGGTGTCGATGGCCTTGCTCTTGATCGCCGACTACGTGCGCAGCCGTCGCGTGCCGCCGATGCACCTCTTGAGCGCCGTGCTCGTGTTTGCCTTCGGCACGGCGACGCTGGTGCTGCACAACCAGCGTTTCATTCAGTGGAAGCCCACGGTATTTTTCTGGCTCGCGAGCCTCGCGTTTCTCGGCAGCTTCTGGATCGGCAAGCAGCCTCTCGCGCAGCGCTTCTTGGCAGCTGCGCTCGGCGGCGAGACGCGCGTCGAACCGTCGGTCTGGCGGCGACTCAACTGGCTGTGGATCGTCTTCTATATCTTCCTCGGCTTCTTGAACCTCGCCGTGGCGTTCAACGCGAGCGAGCGCGCCTGGGTCAACTTCAAAGTCATTGGCTTGACGCTGGCAAACTTCGTCTTCGTCGGTGCGCAGATCCTCTGGCTTTCACGGCGCAGCGCCGCCGCGGTGCAGCGCGCATGAGCGCCGAACGCGTCGCACGGCTGCGCGCGGCTCTCGAGCAGGAGCTTGCGCCGTTGGCGCTCGACATCAGTGACGACAGCGCCGCACACGCCGGACACGCCGGTGCGCGCGAGGGCGGGCACTTTCGCGTGCGCCTCGTGAGCGCGGCGTTTCGCGGCCGTCCGCAGCTCGAGCGCCATCGCCTGGTGTACGCCGCAGTTGCGGACCTCATGCGCGGCGACGTGCACGCCTTGAACATCCGCGCCCTGACTCCAGAAGAAGTTACTTCATGATCATTGTATAACTTACTGAGATATAAACATGTTCTATACCCGAATTATCGTTGTGTGCACGCTTGCGGCGCTTGCCGCCTGTCAGCCCAAGGGAGCGCCGAGCGCGCCCACGAGCACCTCTTCCGCCGCGAGCAGTTCCGCAAGCACGACGCCTGCCGCACCCGCCAGCCCGAATGCCGGGCCGGTCGCGATCGTCAACGGCACGCCGATCGAGCGCGACGCATTTGATTTCTACGCCCAGGGCCTCGCGGGCAAGAGCTCGGTGAGCGAACTCACGCCGGAGCAGCGCCAGCAGGCACTCGACAATCTGGTTCGCGCGCAGGTCATCGCTCAGGAAGCGAAGAAGGAAGGCATCGACAAGGAACCCGCGACAGCCTCGCTGTTGCAGCTCTCGCAGCTGAATGTCCTGCAGCAAGCCCTGTCCGATCGCTATCTGAAGGACAAGAAACCGACCGAGCAAGAGGAACGCGCCGAGTATGAAACTCAAGTCGGCCTCTTGCCGCACCAGGAATACCACGTGCATCACATATTGGTCGCGACCGAGGGCTTCGCGCGCAAGCTCATTGGCGAGCTTGAAAAAGGCGCCAACTTCAGCGACGTCGCCAAGCGAGAATCTATGGACCCGTCAAAGACCAATGGCGGCGATATCGGCTGGTTGACGCCGGACCGCATCATGAAACCGTTCGCCGACGCCATGGTGTCACTCAAGAAAAACGAGTACACGCACAAGCCGGTTCAGACCCAGTACGGCTGGCACATCATTCGCCTCGAGGACATACGCGACGTCACGCCGCCGACTTTTGATCAAGTCCGTCAGAGGCTCGAGCAAGTCGTGCAGGCGAAGAAATTCAAGGCCTACACAGACGGGCTCATGAAGAACGCGCAGATCGAAAAGAAGATCTAGTACGCGCCGCCATCAGGGCGTTCGCTTAAGACTTAAGGAGATCAAGAAACGCCTGCTCATCGAGGAGGCGCACGCCAAGCTGCGTCGCCTTTGCAAGCTTCGAGCCGGGCTCCGCGCCATGCACGAGATAGGATGTCTTGGCGGAGACGCTGGCGGAGACCTTGGCGCCGAGCGTGCGCAGGCGCTCCTGCGCAGCCTCGCGAGTCATGCTCGCAAGCGTCCCCGTGACGACGAAGCTCATACCGGCTAGGCGCGTGCCGGCCGCGGGCGCGCTTTGCATATCGCTCCAATGCACGCCCTGCTCGCGCAGCCGCGCAAGCACGCTGCGATGTGTATTTGACGCCAGAAACACCACCACGTGCTCAGCGACGATCGGCCCGACATCGGGCACCGCTTCGATAGCGGCGGCATCGGCTGACATAAGCTTCTCGAGGCTGCCGAAGTGACGCGCCAGAGAAAGCGCCGTCGCCTCGCCGACATCGCGGATCCCGAGCGCAAATAAGAACCGCGGCAGCGTGGTCGACTTACTGCGCGCCAGTGCCTGCACGAGCTTTGCCGCCGACTTCTCGCCCATGCGCTCCAACCCGGAAAGCTTATCCACCGTCAAAGAATAGAAGTCGGCGGGCGTCGTCACGAGTTCGCGTTCGACCAGTTGCTCAATGAGCTTGTCGCCAAGCCCTTCAATATCCAGCGCGCGCCGGCTCGCAAAGTGCGCGAGCGCCTCCTGACGCTGCGCACGGCAGGAAAATCCCCCGGTGCAGCGCGCCGCGGCTTCACCTGCGACACGCAGCACGGGCGAGTTGCACACCGGACAGTGAGCCGGCAGCAGCACGGGCTTCGCAGCCGCGGGCCGACGCTCGATCAGCACCCGTACGACTTCGGGGATGACATCGCCCGCGCGGCGCACCACGACCGTATCGCCGATACGAATATCATTGCGCTCAATCTCATCCATGTTGTGCAGGGTTACGTTACTCACTGTCGCACCGCCTACGAACACCGGTCGCAGTCGTGCAACCGGGGTCAGCGCGCCCGTACGGCCCACCTGAAAATCTACGCTTTGCAGTTGTGTCACCTCCTCCTCTGCCGGGAACTTGTGCGCCAGCGCCCAACGCGGCTCGCGCGATACGAACCCCAGAAGTTCCTGGTCGTCACGGCGGTCCACTTTGTAGACCACGCCGTCAATCTGATAGGGAAGCAGCGCGCGCCGTGCGGCAAGCGCCGCGTAATATTCAAGACAGCCGGCCAGTCCATGCACGAGATGCGCTTCGCCGCTGGTGCGCAGACCGAGCTTGCGCAGCAGTGCCAGCAGCTCGCTGTGGCGCTCGGGAAGCTTTACCCCTGCAACTTCCCCGACGCCGTAGAAAAACACTTCAAGCGGACGCTGCGCGCTGATTCGCGCATCGAGCTGGCGCAGCGCGCCGGCGGCGGCATTGCGCGGATTGACGAACAGTCTCTCGCCATGCTCGCGCGCCGCGTCGTTCATGCGGCGGAAGCCCGCGAGTGGCATGAAAACCTCGCCGCGCGCCTCAAACAGCGGCGGCGCGCGCCCCTCGAGCACGAGCGGCACCGAGCGGATGGTGCGCACGTTCGCCGTGACATCCTCGCCCGTTGCACCGTCGCCGCGGGTCGCGGCGCGCACGAGCCGTCCCTTCTCGTAACTTAAGGTGATGGCGAGCCCGTCGAGTTTGGGCTCGGCCATGTAGTCAATATCCGCCACCGCTTGCAGCCGCTCGCGCACCCGGCGGTCAAAATCGGCCACCTCGTCCGCGGAAAATGCATTGCGCAGCGACAGCATCGGCACGCGATGCTGCACGGCATGAAATTGCGGTGCCGCCGCGCCGCTGACGCGCTGCGTCGGCGAATCCGCCGTCACGATCTCGGGATGCTTCCCCTCGAGCGCGACGAGCTCCTGCATCAACCGATCGTACTCGGCGTCCGGAACCTGCGGATCGTCGAGCACGTAGTAGCGGTAATTCAAGGCTGCGAGCTGCGCGCGCAGCTCGTCGGCGCGTTTCACGGCGGCGCATCCGCAGGCGGTGCTGCAGCGCCGGCAAGTTCCGCACGCATAATGGCGATGCGTGCCGCAGTGAGTGCATCACCGCGCTCATCCTGCAGCGCGCCCTGCAGACGCTCGTTCAATTGGCGCGCGCTCGAGAGCAATTCCTCGAAAGCCTGCGGCGCCGGCAACGGCCCCGGCAGGACGGCGAAAACATTGAGCCCGCCGTAGCGCTGCGTATCCATCGTCGCAAGATCGAAGTTTCCGGGCTGCGTCAAACTCGCGGCGCTCAAAACGGCGCGCGCGTCGCTGCCCGCCTTGTGAAATATTGACAGCCGCCCGTGCACGAAGCCCTGCGCTGACAATGCTTGCCGCAACGTCCGCCCCGCGAAGCGCTCGCGCGGCGCGAGGATGCGCAGCGTCAGAATGCGGCGCGCCTCCTCCGGAGGCCACTCCACGATCGGCGCGGCCGGCAGCGGCGTTGCGAGGATCGGCGCCGGCGGCACGTCAACGGCAACCAGCTCCGGATCGTTGCCGATGTGCATAACCGGCAGATCGCGCACCGGCTCGCGCGCCCGAATCGGCGGCAGCGCAAGCTGCGGCTCACGATGTTCAGCGCCATCGCGCGGCGCCTGCCGCGGGCGGCGCAGCTCCCACCACGCGAGCGCAGCAATAAACAGCGCCCCGAGTGTCAGGAGTATCCAGCGCAGTTGCGACATGGCGCCCTTGCCGTCAGACCGCGGCGAGCCGCAGCGCCGCGTCGATGTCCACGCTCACGAGGCGCGACACGCCCGGTTCGCTCATGGTGACGCCGATGAGCTGTGAGACCAGTTCCATCGTCGCCTTGTTGTGCGTGATGATGATGAACTGGATGCGTGCGGACATGTCACCGACAATTTCGCAGAAGCGACTTACATTATGCTCATCAAGCGGCGCATCCACTTCGTCAAGCAGACAGAAGGGCGCCGGATTCAGATCGAAGATCGAGAACACGAGCGCGACCGCTGTCAACGCCTTCTCGCCACCGGACAACAGATGAATCGTGCTGTTGCGCTTGCCCGGCGGGCGCGCCATTACGGCGACTCCCGCGGCGAGCACATCCTCGCCCACGAGTTGAAGATAGGCGTGGCCGCCGCCGAAGAGCCGTGGAAACTTCTCCTTCAATCCCGCGTTGATGCGCTCGAACGTCTCTTCAAAGCGGCTGCGGGTCTCTTTATCAATGCGCCGCATCGCCTGATCAAGGGTGACGAGCGCATCGTTCAAATCAGTGTATTGGCGGTCAAGATAGTCCTTGCGCTCGGTCTGTTCCTTCAGCTCGTCGATCGCCGCGAGATTCACCTGTCCCAATTTCTCGACGTCAGCGCGCACTGCGGCGAGTGACTCTTCGCACGCAGGGACATTTGCTTCGGGCTTGAGATTCTGTTGGATGTCGGCGAGCACAAAATGCGTGGCTGCAAACTGCTCGGCGATCGACTCACGGCGCACGCGTGTTTCAGACGCGGCGATGCGCGCCTCCTCCATGGCAGTACGCGCATCCAACACGCGCTGCTCGGCAGCGACACGCTTCTCATCAAGCACGCGTAGCTCACCCTCGGCATCCTCCAGCGCGCCGCGCGCGCCGCTAAGCTCTGCTTCCACTTCGAGACGCCGTGCGAGCGCTTCAGCGAGCCGCGCCTCGAGCTCGAGTATCGGGGTATCGCCGCTGGCAAGTTCCCGCTCCAGAGCCGCGCAGCGGCTCGCGAGCTGCGTGCGCTGCTCCGCCATGCGCTGCACGCCGACTGCCATCGAATTTTCGGTCGAGCGCAGCGACTCGCTGCGTATCAACAGGTCGCGCGCCGCGAGCTGCGCCGACTGCGCCGCGGCGCGCGCCGCGATGAGCGCTTCGCGCGTCTCATCGCGATCGCTATGGATCTGCGGCTGTTGCGAGTCAAGCTCGCCGAGCACGACCAAGCCGCGCGCAAGCTCAAGTCCGGCGCGCGCCAGCACCTCCTGCGTCAGTGCTATCTCGCTTGCAACGCCTGCCGCCTCATCGTCGAGCCGCGCGCGCCGCAACGTCGCTTCCTGCGAGCGCGCGCGCATCGCTTCCAACTGCCCGAGGAGCTCGGCGTGCGCACGATGCGCGCCCTGAATTCCTGACTGCGCAGCGTTCCTCTCGACTTCAGCCTCTGCGAGCGACTGACGCACCGCGACCAGATGGGCTTCGATGCCGCGCGCGCGCTCGGCGCCGGCCGTGAATTCCTCACGCAGACTCTTCAGGCGATGTTCGCGCTCGATGACGCCCGCATGCGCATCGGCGCCGCGCGTGACACGCAACCAGTCCCGGCCCACCCATTCGCCGCGCTGCGTGATAATGGACCAGCCGGCGGCTAGCGCGGAGCGCCGCGCGAGCGCATCGGCCAGCGACGCGGCGGTAAGCACAGAGGTCAGCTGCGCAACGACGGCTGCCGGCCCGGAAAGCTTCGCAGCGAGTGTCTCCTCGCCAGCCGGGCGTGCGCGCGCGCCGTCCTCGATGAGTGCAAGCCGTCCGGCGGCAAATCCCTCGAGCGCGCCGCCAATGTCATCGAGGCGCGCCACGCACACCGCTTCCAAATAATCTCCGAGCGCCGTCTCAACGGCCCGCTCCCATCCGGCTGCCACCTCGAGCGCCGCTGCGACCCGCGGCCGGGAAGCCAAGCCCGTCGCAGCAAGCCACTGCGCAACGCCATCAGTGCCCTGACTGAAGGCGGCCTGCTGCAGCGCCTCAAGCGACAGGAGTTCGGCCCGCAAGCGCTCGCGCTCGCTGCGCGCGGCTTCGAGGCGCGCTTCGACCGCGAGCTGCTCGGAACGCAGTGCTTGCGTGCGCTCGAGAGCCGCGGAGAGCGCCTGCGCCAGCTGCTCGCCACTTGAGCGCGCGAGCGCCTCCTCATCGGCGAGCGCCTTCAACTGCGCATCCGCATCCTGCACGGCGAGCGTCTCGTGCTCGACAGCGAGCCGGTCGGCTTGAGTCGCGAGACGCCGCTCTTGGTTCTCAAGCTGTTCGATGCGCGCACGTTCGACTTGCGTTGTCTGATGGGCAGCACCCAAAGCGCGGTTGAACTCTTCCCAGCGCGCCTGCCACTGCTGCAGCGAGTGCTCCGCTGCTTCGAGCGTCGCGGCGTGGTCTTCCTCGGCGCTCGCCGCCGCGGTGAGCTTGGGAGCAAGCTCCGCAAGCTCGGCACGCAGGACCTCGAGCTCACGCTCATCACGCTCGATATGCAGTGCCAGATCATTCAACGTGCCGCGCGCCTGCGCCAAATCCGTACGCTGGCGTTCGCGCAGCGCGCGCGTATGTGAAATCAGCTGCTCGGTGCGGGAAATTTCCGCGCCGTTCTCGTAATAGCGCGCCTGTACCGCCGACACCCGCTCGGACTGCTCGCCATGATAAACGCGCTGCTTTTCCAGCGCGGCCTCGGCGCCGCGCTGCTCGGCAAGCTCGGTCTGCATCGCAAGTTCGCGCGCGCGCACGGTGCTGTCGTGCGCCTGCGCGCCGCTGTCGAGCTCGCGCAGCCGCAGCGCCAAGAGCTCGGCCGTGAGCAGCCGTTCGCGCTCCTTCAACATTTGGTAACGACGCGCGGTGCTCGCCTGGCGCTGCAGATGGCGGATCTGCTTCTCGATCTCGTCGCGCAGGTCCTGCAGACGCTCGAGGTTCTCGCGCGTCTCGGCGATGCGGCTCTCGGTCTCGCGGCGCCGCTCCTTGTAGCGCGAAATCCCCGCCGCCTCCTCGACAAAGGAGCGCATGTCCTCGGGCTTTGATTCGATGATGCGCGAGATCGTGCCCTGTTCGATGATCGCGTAGCTGCGCGAGCCTAAGCCGGTACCCAGGAAGAGCTGCGTGATGTCCTTGCGGCGGCAGCGCACCCCGTTGATGAAATAGTTCGAGATGCCGTCGCGCGTCACCTGACGCTTGAGCGAGACTTCACTGTAACTCGCATACGGGCCGCCGATCTTGCCGTCCGCGTTGTCAAAAACAAGCTCGACCGAGGCGCTGCCGACGGGCTTGCGCGCGCTTGAGCCGTTGAAGACTACGTCGGCCATCGAATCACCGCGTAGATGGCGCGCCGACAGCTCGCCCATGACCCAGCGCACCGCATCGATGACGTTGGATTTTCCGCAGCCGTTCGGTCCGACGATAGCGGTAAGGTTGCTTGGAAAGCTGACTTGCGTGGGATCGACGAAGGACTTGAAGCCGGCGAGCTTGATCTTGGTCAGCCGCATCTCAAAGATCTCATGAGGAAGCGTTTTCGCGTGGCGGCGTGGCGCGCATCAGGTAGTGTAAAGTAAACACGAATGAGTGCACACCCCGCAAGCGGCCTCGAGACGTTCGCGAACCCCGCAGCCGATCGCGACTATACGATCCGCATGCGCATCCCGGAGTTCACCTGCCTGTGTCCGAAAACCGGACAGCCGGACTTTGCAACCTTGTCGCTCGAGTATGTTCCCGATCGACTGTGCGTGGAGCTGAAGTCGCTCAAGCTCTATATTGTATCGTTTCGCGACCGCGGCGCCTTCCACGAGGCGGTCAGCAACGAAATTCTTGATCATCTGGTGGCGGCGGTCGCGCCGCGCTTCATGCGCCTCAGCGCCAAATTCAAGGTGCGCGGCGGGATTCACACCAGCATCAGCGTCGAGCACCGCAAAATCGGCTGGCTAGCGCCCTGTACATAGGGGAGTCGGCCGGTATAATCCCGCGTCCTTAAATGGGCTCATGCTGTTGAGGAGTGTCCGATGCCGGCCAAGAAGCCCGCGCCAAAACCCACCAAGGCGAAGAAACCGGTGAGTCGACCTGCAGCCCGCAAGGAAGCTGCGAGCAAGCCCGTTGAGAAAGCAAAAACCGTCATTCCTCTGCGAAGAACTGTGCCACAAACGAAAAAGCCTACATCCGCCGAGCCTGCGACTTCCCGTAAGCCGCTCGCACCGCTTGCCGCAAGCGCTACCCGCGCTGCAGCGCTTAAGCCGGCGAGCCCCGCGCCCACGCCGATTCCCGCCCGCGTAACCCCAATTAGCGTCGCGCAAGAGCCTGAGGAAAACGACTCCGGCGACCCCGGCAGCCTCCTCGCAGGACCCCGCAACGTTCAGCCGTATATATCAAAGCGCGGCGAAGCGTACATGAGCAAGGAGCAGCTCGAGCATTTCCGCCAGATTCTGCAGAGCTGGAAGCGCGACCTCATGGAAGAAGTCGACCGCACCGTGTCGCACATGAAGGATGAGGCTGCGAATTTCCCCGATCCGAATGACCGCGCGACTCAGGAAGAGGAATTTAGTCTCGAGCTGCGCACTCGCGATCGGGAGCGCAAGCTTATCCGCAAGATCGACGAAGCGCTGAAGCGCGTCGAGGACGGCAGCTACGGATATTGCCTCGAGACTGGCGAGGAGATCGGCATCAAGCGCCTCGAGGCACGGCCCGTCGCGACGCTCACTATCGAGGCGCAGGAGCGCCGTGAGCGGCGCGAGCGGCAGTATGGCGATCGCGACGACCGCTACCGCTAACCGGATGAATCTGACACGCGGCGCAGCATGGGCTACGTCGGTCGTTTCGCGCCCTCTCCCACCGGTCCGCTGCACTTAGGATCACTGGTCGCTGCGCTTGGCAGCTTTCTCGACGCACGCCGGCATCGCGGCCGTTGGCTTTTGCGCATCGAAGATCTCGACACCGCGCGCGTGCGCCCGGACTGCGCCGATGAAATCAAGCGCACCTTGGAGGCACTCGGCCTCGCCTGGGATGGGCCCATCGAATATCAAAGTCGCCGCCTTTCTCTGTACGAGGACGCCTTGCGCGACCTCGCTCGCCGCGGCCTCACCTTTGAGTGCTACTGCACGCGGCGCAGCCGCACGGATGGCGAACATGGCCGGTGCACAGGTACGTGTCGCAATCAACCGGCCGGCTCCGGGGCGGCTGCTGTGCGCTTTCGTGTGTGTGAGACCGAAAGCGTACGCTTTGCAGATCGCTTCCAGGGACTCTGTTCCTTCGATATGCGCGAGCTTGGGGATGTCGTCATTCGACGGCGCGATCAGGTTGTGGCCTACCAACTCGCGGTCGTGGTCGACGACGCGCAGCAGCGGGTAACCGATATTGTTCGCGGCGCCGACCTCCTGCCAAGCACCGCCTGGCAGCTCCTCCTGCAGCGCGCGCTTGACCTGCCCGCGCCGCGCTACGCCCATCTGCCTGTGGTAGTGGAACCCGATGGCGCAAAGCTTGCCAAGTCCCGCCGTTCGGTCCCGGTCGATCCGCTGGCCGGCGGCCGGCCCCTTGTCGAGGCGTTAGATTTGCTTCGTCAGAGGCCGCCCAGCGAGCTTTTGGGAGAGTCTCCCCAGACCGTGCTTTCCTGGGCGATACAGCACTGGGATCCGGCCACCTTAGAACGTGTCAAAAAAGCAACAGCGCCCATTATGACGCCTTAATTTGGTCCTTCTGCCCTGTTGTACTAAGGTATGTGGAGATGAGCTGACGCCATGGGACTGCAGACGCCGAAGGATTGGATAAATTAATAACACCAAAGGGGCGTGCAATGAATGAATCGCGGGTCATAAAAAAATATCCTAACCGACGCCTGTATGACACGGTGGAGAGCCGTTACATCACGTTGGCGGATGTGCGCAAGTTGGTCGTTGAGCGAATTGATTTCGTCGTAATTGACAAGAAATCTCAGGACGACATCACACGTTGCATTCTCTTACAGGTCATCGCTGAGCTGGAGCAGGCGGCCGACCCGCTCATGAGCCGCGACTTTTTGTCGCAGATCATCCGCTCACATGATGGTCAGGTTCACGACATGATTGGCAGCTATTTGGAACAGAGCTTCAAGCTCTTCGCGTCCCATCAGCGTGATACCCGCGAGCGCACCAAGAACGGCGCGGATGCCGAGCCGCTTGCCACCATCACGGGCCTTGCGCAGAAGAACTATCAGCGCTGGCGGTCCGTGCAGGACGAGATCTACCGCACCCTCGTCAATGCTGCCAACGGCAGCAGGGGAGTAGCCGAGGACGCAGCAGCGGACGCGCGCCCGGTGCCTTAACTGCAGCTTAGTTGGCGAACCGTGGCGGCCTATGCCGCATCGACACTGCGCATCGTCAGGCGCACGCGCCCCTGCCGGTCGACCTCGAGCACTTTGACGCGCACGAGATCGCCTTCCTTCAGCTTGTCACCTACACGCTCGACGCGTTCGTCGGAGATCTGCGAGATGTGCACGAGACCGTCGCGACCCGGAAGAATCGTGACGAACGCGCCGAAATCCATGAGTCGTGCAACTTTGCCTTCGTAGATGCGCCCGACTTCGACGTCGGCCGTGATGAGCTCGATGCGCCGCTGTGCCTCGCGGCCCGCCGCGCCGCTTACCGAGGCGATCTTCACCGTGCCGTCGTTTTCGATGTCGATGGTCGTACCGGTCTCTTCGGTGATCTGACGGATCACCGCGCCACCCTTGCCAATGACGTCGCGGATCTTCTCCTGATCGATCTTCAAGGTGATGATCGAAGGCGCCCAATCGGACATCTTCTCGCGCGTCGTGCTCAACACCTTGTTCATTTCAGCAAGGATGTGCAGACGGCCGTGGCGCGCCTGGTCGAGCGCCACGCGCATGATCTCGGGCGTCACACCCTCAACCTTGATATCCATCTGCAAGGCCGTGACACCATCTTTCGTGCCGGCGACCTTGAAATCCATGTCGCCCAGGTGATCCTCGTCACCGAGGATGTCGGTCAGCACTTTGAAGCGCCCGCCCTCAAGCACGAGTCCCATCGCAACGCCTGCGACCGGCGCCAGCAGTGGCACGCCGGCGTCCATGAGCGCAAGGCTTGTTCCGCACACGCTCGCCATGGAGCTCGAGCCATTTGATTCCAAGATTTCCGATACCACACGAATGACGTATGGAAACTTCGCCATGTCGGGCATGACGGCTTTGACGCCGCGACGCGCGAGATTGCCGTGGCCGATCTCGCGGCGCTTCGGCGATCCCATCATCCCGGTCTCACCGACCGAGAACGGCGGAAAGTTGTAGTGCAGCATGAAGGATTCGCGGCGCTCGCCATCGAGCCCGTCGATGATCTGTGAATCGCGGCTCGTGCCGAGCGTCGTTACGACGAGCGCCTGAGTCTCGCCGCGGGTGAAGAGCGCCGAGCCGTGCGTACGCGGCAACACCCCAACTTTTACCGTAATCGGGCGTACCGTCACCGCATCGCGGCCATCGATACGCGGCTCACCGTTTAGAATCCGCTGCCGCACAATGTTGCTCTCGAGCTTGAAGAGCTGATTTTCAACCCGCTCCGCGCTCCACTTCGGGACTTCCCCGGCGCTGAGCGCCGTTTGCGTCTGTGTCTTCACTTCCGAAAGTCGGTTACGGCGCTGCAATTTCTCGGTGATGGCGTAGGCCTGCGTAACGGCAGCCTGCGCGTGCAGCGCAACCGCGCTGGCAAGCTCCGCGTTGTCAGCTTCGGCTTTCCACGCCCAACGCGGCTTGCCCGCTTCCGAGGCGAGCTCACGAATGGCTCTAATCGCGATCTGCATCTGTTCGTGGCCGAAGACCACCGCGCCCAGCATGACCTCCTCGGACAGGCCGCGCGCCTCGGATTCGACCATGAGTACCGCGGCCTGGGTTCCGGCGACGACGAGATTTAACGCGGAATCGGCGAGTTCCTTCGCCGGCGGATTCAAGAGATATTTCCCGTCTTTGTAGCCGACGCGCGCAGCGCCTATCGGGCCATTGAAGGGAATGCCCGAAAGCGCAAGGGCTGCGGATGCGCCCAACAACCCGGGCACGTCGGAATCGATCTCCGGATCGACGGACAGCACAGTCGCGACGACCTGCACGTCATTCAGAAAGCCGTCCGGAAAGAGCGGACGGATGGGTCTATCGATGAGCCGCGAGGTCAGCGTCTCCTTCTCAGTCGGCCGACCTTCACGCTTGAAGAACCCACCGGGGATGCGCCCCGCCGCGTAGGTCTTTTCGATGTAGTTGACCGTCAGGGGGAAGAAGTCACGCCCAGGCTTCGCCTGCTGCTGAGCGCAGACCGTGACGAGCACGACGGTGTCGCCAACCGTCACACGAACCGCGGCATCCGCTTGGCGGGCGAGTTCGCCGGTCTCGATAGTAACGCTATGGGGCCCGTATGCGAATGATTTGCTAACAGCGCTCACGCTTCAATCCTCGAAGTGAAAACCAATAATGAGAAACCACGAGGCAACGCGCGGTTTACGATGGCGCGGCCTTCGATGTGGATCAGCGGCGAAGCCCGAGGCGCTCGACGAGCTCCTGGTACTTCTGGGGTTGCGTGGCTTTCAGATAGTCGAGATGTTTGCGGCGCTGGTTGACGAGTTTCACCAGACCGCGCCGCGAGGAATGATCGCCCTTGTGCGCCGCGAAGTGACCGCTCAATCCGTTGATGCGCTCGGAGAGGAGCGCTACCTGGACTTCGGGCGAACCGGTGTCCCGCGGACCGCGGCGGAACTGCTCGAGAATCCCATCCTTCTTCTCACTGGATAAGGTCATTAACTAATCCTGAATCTTAATCTTTAGAGCCATTGCAACCGCGGAATTCTACCTGTGGTGGAGGCCCCGCTACAAGACAAACAGCCGTCGCGGGCGCACTTGGCCCTGCCCGTCCGCCTCCCCGATCCCGAGGAAGCGCGCTGCATCGTCGTAAAGGCGCACACGGCCGCTCACAGCGGCGGCAGCGCCGCTCGCAACCATCTGCCCGTGTAGCAGTCGTACAGTGCCGGCCGTATCGAGGCAAACGGCGGCGAGGTGCCGTACGGCAAAATCGGCCGGCAGGAGAGCCGGCCAATCCCCGGCGGCGCGCAAGGCTGCGACACGCTCAAGGCTGTACATCGCCTCGGACACAAAAGGCTCGACGTACACGCGGTGCAGACGGGTCACATAGCCGCAAGTGCCCAAGGCGCGCGCAATATCCTCGGCGAGCGTGCGCACATACGTGCCCTTTGAACAGATGACCTCGAGCGTCAGTGCGGCCTCCGCAATGGAAATGAGCGCAAGAGAGCTCACATCGATCGGGCGGCTGGCACGCTCGACCTCGAGCCCGGCGCGCGCCAGGCGGTAGAGCGGCTGGCCACCCTGCTTCAATGCCGAATACATGGGCGGTATTTGCGCTTGCCGGCCGAGAAATCCGCTCAAGACCTGTTCGATGCTGGCGTGCGCGAGCGCCGGCACCGGTAGAGTCTCGACAACCGCACCCTCCGCGTCCCCGGTCGCCGTGCGCGCTCCCAGGCCGATGCTGAAGCGATAGCACTTCCTTCCCGCGACAATGTCGCCCGCGATCTTGGTCGCCTCTTCAAGGCAGATGGGCAGCATCCCGGTCGCAAGAGGATCGAGGCTGCCGACGTGTCCTGCTTTGGCGGCGCCCAACAGGCGGCGCACGCGCTGCAAGGCCGCGTTCGAGGAAAGCCCGAGCGGCTTATCGAGGAGCAGGATACCCGTGCGCACGCTGTGCGCTCAGGACTCGCCGCCGCTGCGATCGCGCGCCACCGCCTGATTGATGAGGCCGGTGAGTTCGGCCGCCTTGTCAAATGCGTCGTCGAATAAAAACTGCAGTCGCGGCGCATAACGCAGCCCCAAGCGGCGGCTGACCGCGCCGCGCAGGAAGCCTGCCGCGCGCGTCAAACCCTCGTGCACTTCCTGCGGCGAATGGTGCGAAGCGAACGGCGTGAAATACACGCGCGCCATGCGCATGTCGGGCGCGAGATCGACCGCGGAAATGGTCACATTGCCGACGCGCGGATCCTTCACCTCACGCGCGATGAGCTCCGCGAGTGCGCGCTGCAACTCGGCCTCGATCTTGCGGTTGCGCGGCCGAGGTGTAGTCAAAAGCTGAGCGCCGCATACGCCACATTATTGCAGCGTACGGGCGACCTCGACGCGTGTGAAGCACTCGATCTGATCGTTGACACGCACGTCCTGATAGTTTTTGACGCCAATGCCGCACTCGGTGCCCGCGCGCACTTCACTGACGTCATCCTTAAAGCGGCGCAACGACTCGAGCGCGCCTTCAAAGATGACGACGTTATCGCGCAGCACGCGGATCGGATTATTGCGCCGCACGGTGCCTTCGGTGATGAGGCAGCCGGCAACCACGCCGAACTTGCTCGAACGAAACACGTCGCGCACCTGCGCTATGCCCACGATCTGTTCCTTGATTTCCGGCTGCAGCATGCCGGTCATCATCTGCTTCACGTCATCGATGGCCTCATAGATGATGCTGTAGTAGCGCAGTTCCACGCCGGTCTCCTTCAGCGTCTCGCGCGCGCCAGCGTCGGCGCGCACGTTGAAGCCGATGATGCGTGCCTTGGAGGCGGAGGCGAGCTGCACATCCGATACCGTGATGCCGCCGACGCCGCTTGCGATGACCTTCACCTGGATCTCATCGATCGACAGATTGGTGAGCGCATCGCGCAGCGCCTCAGCGCTGCCCTGCACGTCGGCTTTCAGCACGATCTCAATGCTACCCGCCTTGTCGCCGTCGATCTGTGAGAACACGTCATCGCTGCGGGTCGTCTGGCGCGCAAGCTTCACATCGCGGAATTTGCTCTGCCGATAGACCGCGACCTCGCGCGCCTTTCTCTCGTTCTCCACAACCAAAAGATCATCGCCGGCGTTCGGCGCACCGGAGAGGCCGAGCACCACGACCGGCATCGAAGGTAGCGCCGCGTGCAGCGGCTGGCCGTTCTCGTCAAACATGGCGCGCACCCGGCCCTGCTCCGAGCCTGCGAGAATGACGTCGCCCATGTGCAGCGTGCCGCGCTTGACGAGCACGGTAACAACCGCGCCACGTCCCTTTTCCATGCTCGCTTCGATCACGACGCCCGAGGCAAGACCGTCGCGCGGCGCGTGCAGCTCAAGGACCTCGGCCTGCAGCAAGATCGCTTCGAGCAACTGATCGATGCCCTCGCCGGTACGCGCCGAGACCTTCACGAAAATGTTCTGGCCGCCCCAGTCCTCGGGAATGACATCGTACTTGGCAAGCTCGGTGCGTACGCGGTCCGGGTCCGCATCGCTTTTGTCGATCTTGTTGACGGCAACGACGATCGGCACGCCCGCCGCGCGCGCGTGCTGAATGGCTTCAATGGTCTGCGGCATGACGCCGTCATCGGCCGCCACAACGAGCACGACCACGTCGGTCGCCCGCGCGCCGCGCGCGCGCATGGCAGTGAACGCCGCATGCCCTGGGGTGTCGAGAAAAGTGATGACGCCCTTCGGCGTCTCAACATGATAGGCACCGATATGCTGGGTAATGCCGCCCGCCTCGCCGGCGGCGACTTTCGTGGTGCGAATATGGTCGAGAAGGGACGTCTTGCCGTGGTCCACATGACCCATGACGGTAACGACCGGCGCGCGCGGCTCCTCGTTGCTGGTCTCGCTCGGCACGCCCTGCAATTCATGTTCAATCTGGTCTCCAGCAGGACTTTGGCGGTGTGGCCCATCTCCTCCACGACAAGTACGGCGGTCTCCGGCTCGATCGGCTGATTAATGGTCGCCATGACGCCTAAGTTCATCAGAACTTTGATGACCTCGGTCGCCTTGACCGCCATCTTCTGCGCAAGCTCTGCGACCGTAATCGTCGCGCCGATCCCAACCTCGCGCCGCACCGGCGCGGTCGGCATCTCAAAGCCATGCGGCGCATCGGAGCCGACGCCCACGGTGCGCGTCCGCGCGTGGTCGAGGCGGTGGTCGCCGCGGAGGAAGTG
>DAITPA010000004.1:46716-61382 GCA_036833805.1 Steroidobacteraceae bacterium
TCTTCTTGTAGCGGGAGCTCACGTCGCCCGCGACATGCAGCTCCTGGCGCCCGTAGCGAGTCTGTTTGTCGTCCACTTCCTCCGCGGCGACCACCGCCTCGACCACGCGCGGACGCGCAGGCTCTGGCGCGCGGCGCTGCTCGCGCTCGCGACGGTCGGCCTCTTCGCGGGTGCGTACTTCAGTCAAGCGGCGCGCCTCATCCTGGGATTTTCTGCGCGTCAGCTCTTCTTCAGCGCGGCGCCGATTCTCCATATCGAGGCGTTCGCGTTCGCGCCGCTCGATCTCGAGACGATCGTTTTCACGGCGTTCGGCTTCGAGCGCCTCGCGGCGCTTCACATCGATCTCTTCCTGCTGGGTGCGCGCCTGCTCCTCAAGCACATCGCGCTTGACATAGGTGCGCTTGCGGCGCACCTCGACGTTGACGGTGCGGGCGCGGCCCTGCACGCTCGCAAGCTTAAGTTCGCTCTGCGTTTTTCGCTTCAAAGTGATCTTGCGTGGCGCCCCGCCGTCTTCATCACTACCGTGACTGCGGCGCAAGTGGGTGAGCAGCTCGAGTTTCGCATCGTCACTGATGCGATCGTCCGGACCACCGACCTTGATGCCCGCCTGATCGAGCTGCACCAGCAGCCGATCCACGGGCACTTTTAGAACTTCCGCAAATTGCGAGACTGTTACTTCGGCCATGAACTGAAATCCTCGGCCCCCATCAATGGCTCGCTTCGAACCAGGGCGCGCGTGCTGTCATGATGAGCTTGCCGGCCTCTTCGGCCGCCAGCCCCTCGATATCCGCCAGGTCATCGACCGACTGGTCCGCGAGATCCTCGCGCGTGCGTACCCCGCGCCGCGCCAGGGCAAGCGCCAGATCCGGGCTCATTCCTTCGAGCAACAAGAGGTCATCCGCCGGCATCGACTGGTCGAGGCTCTCCTCGCTCGCAATCGCCTGGGTCAAAAGAACGTCGCGCGCGCGGTTGCGCAGCTCCTTCACGATGTTGGCGTCAAACTCCTGGATCGAAATGAGCTCCGCCTGTGGCACGTAGGCGACCTCTTCGATCGTTGAAAATCCCTCCTGCGCCAATATCGTCGCCACATCCTCATCGACGTCGAGCTGTTTCATAAAGAGCTCCACGAGCCCGCGTGCCTCGGTCTCGCTCTTCGCCTCGGCGTCCGACTCAGTCATGATGTTGAGGTCCCAGCCGCTCAACTGGCTTGCCAGACGAATGTTCTGTCCGCCGCGCCCGATCGCCTGCGAGAGCTTCTCCTCGGCGACGGCGATATCCATGCTGTGCGACTCCTCATCGACGACGATTGAGAGCACCTCGGCGGGCGACATCGCATTGATGACGAACTGCGCGGCATTGGCGTCGTGCGGAATGATGTCGACGCGCTCGCCGGCGATTTCATTCGATACCGCCTGCACACGCGAGCCGCGCATGCCTACGCAGGCACCGACGGGATCGATGCGCGGATCATTGCTCTTCACGGCGATTTTGGCGCGCACGCCCGGATCGCGCGCGGCGCCGAGGATCTGAATCAGGCCCTGGCCCACCTCCGGAACTTCGAGCTTGAAGAGCTCAACGAGAAATTCAGGGGCGGTACGCGTGAGAAACAGCTGCGGCCCGCGTGGCTCGGAGCGCACGTCCTTCAAGAACGCCTTGACGCGATCCTGCGGCTTTGCCTGCTCGCGTGGAATCATATCGGTGCGCGGTACGAAGCCTTCAGCATTACTGCCGAGGTCCACATAGATGCCGTTGCGATCGACGCGTTTGACGACCCCGCTCACCAATTGCCCGATGCGGTCCTTGTACTGCTCGACGACCTGGGCGCGTTCGGCTTCGCGTACCTTCTGCACGATGACTTGCTTCGCCTGCTGTGCGGCAATACGCCCGAACGCGACCGACTCCATCGGCTGCTCGACGAAGCCGCCCGGCACAACTGTTGGGTCGATATCAAGGCCGTCTTCAAGCCTGAGCTCGTGCTCCGGCACTTCCAGCTCCGTTGAATCGTCAGCAAACACTTTCCAGCGGCGAAAAGTTTCGTAGTCGCCGGTCTTGCGGTCGATCGCCACGCGCGCATCGAGCTCCTCGCCGTACTTCTTGCGCGTAGCCGAAGCGAGCGCCGCTTCGAGCGCTTCAAATATGATCTCTTTATCGACGCCCTTCTCGTTCGAGACGGCGTCGACGACCATCAGAATTTCCTTGTTCACAACCATTACCTCCACCGCAAGCGTCAAGCCGACGGGGCAAGCTTTGCCTTGCCGATTTCGCTTAACTGCACGCTGACCGTCTGGTCATCGACTTCCAGCGCGATACCTTCATCCTGCACCGCCGCGAGCCGCCCCGTATATCGGCGACGACCGCCCTCGCGCGGTAGCTTCAATTCAATCCACACGCGCGCGCCGACAAACCGCTCGAAGTGCGCGCGCGTCCGCAACACCCGATCGAAGCCCGGCGAGGACACTTCGAGCGTGTAGGCCGTCGGAATCGGGTCCTCGACATCAAGCAGCGCCGACACCTCACGACTTACCCGCTCGCAGTCCTCAACCCGAACACCATCGGCGCGATCGACGTAAATGCGCACGAGCCCCGGGCTGTACTCGAGATCTACTAACTCACAGCCAAGCGCCCCCACCAGAGGCGCAATGAGGGCAATGAGCCGCTCGCGCAAGATCTCGCTCATCCCCGCCGTCTCCGGCTTGAAAAGCCCCGCACAAAAAATAAAAGCCCCACGGGGGGCTTTCCGAACGATCACTTGGAGGCGCCCAGCCCGACACACGCGCGCATCGCGTGGCTGCCCGAGCATCCCCGCCCGTCCCCCAATAGAAGGGACCTCTCCAATTCCCCCGCTAGGGGGCCGCCTATTGTAACTAAACCCCGCGGTCAGCGAAACCGGAACTATCACAAGCGCCGCCCCAGGCTACGGCTGAGGCGCACAAATCGCCCGGTGCTGGTACAGTCAGCCGTCCGGCACCCGAATAACAGAGGCGATCCGTGTTGCAAAGCGCCCATCCGCGCCGCGAACAGCTGCTGCTCTTCGCCCGCAATTTCCTGAAGCACCCGCGCATGCTGGGTTCGCTCATTCCGAGCTCGCGTTTCCTGATCGAGGAAGTCCTGCAGGCGGTCGACTGGGCAAACGCCCGCGTGATCGTCGAGTACGGCCCAGGGGTGGGTACCTTTACCGCCGAGGTGCTGCGCCGCATGCGTCCGGATGCAAGCTTGATCGCGATTGAGACCAATACCGACTTCGTGCGGTTCCTTAAACACTCGATCACTGACCCGCGTCTGCAGGTCGTACATGAGTCAGCCGTGCGCACGGACAAGGTGCTGCGCGAATTAGGCCATCTCAAAGCCGATTACGTCATCTCCGGCGTGCCGCTTGGAACGATGCCGCCTGAGCTGCGCCGCGGCATCCTCAATACCACGCACGCAGTGCTCGATCCGCGCGGCAGGTTTCTGGTTTATCAGTTCACGACGCGCGTGCTGCCCGACCTGCAGCGCATCTTCAGGCTCGTGGAGCGCCGCTTTGAGCCGTTCAATATTCTGCCGGCACAAGTCTTCTTCTGTCAGCCGCGCTCCGCGTAAACATCGTTGACGGCATGGCGTGCGCGTTCCGCCGCGCGTCGGCCTCGTAAACCGCGAGAGCTGAATGCCGCTGCCGATTGGCACGGTGATCGATTCAATCCCGAGCTTGAGCTTCACGGCAGAGACGTAGTGCGCCGTGCCGGCGCGCGCGGACTCGGGTGCCGGGATGTTGTCGGCGACGAGCAGCGCGCCCGTGCGCAGGTGCCGGTAAGTCCGCTCAAGACAGGGGACGTACCGGTCCGTACACAGGTCGATCAGCACAAAATCGAGCGGCTCAACAAGTGCGGCAATACTTTCAAGCGCGTCGCCAATCTTGAACTCGACGTAGTCCGCAAGCCCGGCTTCACTCACGCGCTGGCGCGCGAAATCGGCCTTATCGGCAGCCCATTCGAGAGTCACCACCTTGCCGCCGGTTGCGCGCCGCCTCCGCGAGCCACACCGTCGAGTACCCATAGGAAGTGCCGACTTCCAGAATGCACTGACTGTTCGCGGCTTTGATCAGAATGTTGAGGCACTGCCCGCTCTCGGGCCCGCTCGGCAGCAGAAATTCATTCACACGGCGTATTAAATTCCGCCTCGCCAAGCTGCTCGGCAAGCGCTCGCTCCGGTGCGATGCGCGCGTCATATTCGCGCAGCACCCGCGTAACTAAAGCATCCACGACAACGTCTGCCTATTTGTCGGCTGGCTGTTCATTTTTATGCTCGTGCTCATGGTGATGACCATAATCGTGATCCTGGTCGTGGTCTTCGTGATCGCCCCCATGCTCCTCAGTCTCTGCGGACTCGGCAAAAACGCGGTACTCGCCCGGGGTCATATGCGGCAATTGATGCACGAAGGAGACGATGTTCCAAATCTCTTCATCATCGTGGGTCTTTCCCCACGCCGGCATGCCCGTCATCTTGACCCCATGTTTGATGGTCCAAAACGCGATCCGAGGATCGATGACCTGCTGCGAAAGATTAGGCGGCGGCGGCGTGAGGCCTGCGCGAATCTCGCTCACGGTGATCCCCGGCGCAAGATGACAGTCCACACACATGGCGCTGTAGTGCTCCGCACCCTCGCGCACTCTTTGCGGGTCATCGAGTGGCGGCACCCGGATACTCTGTGCGCGGCGCAGGACCGAATGCTCGCGCACCATATTGAGGAACGCGCGCACCGGAGCCAGATGCGGCCGATCCGCGCCGACGTCATAGGCGCCGGAGAATGCGAATAGAACCAGCAGCAGTGCCAATCCGACGAGCGTTGCCAGGGCGACGGTCAGCTTTTCCAAAGATCGCGCTCCCTACAGCCAAAGACGCACGCCGACCACGATGCGATCCTCGTCAGCATCAGCTCCGCCGGCGTTAACAAAATCTCCGCTGGCGCCGCGGTGCGCGAGGCGCCGCCCGCATAGACGGTAGCTTCCACATCAACGCCCAGCGGGGCAAGCCCGCGGACTCCGAGCGCCGCGCAGCCGCGCGCCGGATCGAGGTGCGCACCGGCAAGCGATTCGTCACTCGCAAAGTAATGAGATCGCCTTGTCGCCAACGTGGAAGCGGCACGGGAAGCTGGCCACTGACGACCGTAGCAAGCCGTGGCCGGCCCGTGAAATTGACAACCAGGCTACGAATTTCAAGATCGAAGTGCGTGCCGGAGAGCTCTCGCCGCCCGCTGGAACCCCACGCGTAGCGCGCGGCGCAGACGATTCCGAACGCGCTACCGGTCCCCTGCACGCACAGACGGCGCGAAACCCGGCTAGTAGCCATCAGCCGATTGGGGTCTGGAAGACACTCACTTGAGCCCATTGTCGCGCAGTTTGGCCCTAGACAAGCAATCCAAACAGCGCGGCGGCGGCGGCGACCGCTACAATCGCCCGCGGCAAACTTCACGCACGGCGCGATGTCCGATACCCCCATGAAATCTGCGCACCCGGCGCGGCGGAGCCTATCACGCGGGCGCGCTTGGCCCGGCGTCGTCATCCTGGCGCTAGCGCCGCTGTGGTTCCTCGGCATGTTTGACCGCGGACTGTGGACGCCGGATGAGCCGCGCGAAGCGGACATTGCCTGGCGCATGAGTCAGCAGAGCGAACGGGCAATCCCGCAACTTGCAGGAACGGCCTTCCTTGAAAAGCCGCCCCTTACCTATTGGCTCTCCGCCGCTGCCACAACTGCATTCGGCGACTCCGCCGCCGTCGCGCGTCTTCCCAATTTGCTCTACGCCGCGCTCGTCACGGTCGCAATCGGTGCGCTCGCCTTTGCGATGGATGGCGGCGCTGCCGCGCTGATCGCTGCGCTGCTCGCCGGATCCGCCCTCATTACCTATCGCGTTGCGATTTGGCTCGCACCCGATGCCGCGCTGCTCGCCGGCAGTGCCGTCGCGCTCTTAGGTGCGTACTTGGGCTATACCTCACCGCGGGGCGTGCGCAAGCTTTTGGGCTACACGCTCATGAATGCGGGAGCGGCTTTTGGCTTCATGGCGAAGAGCGCTCCGGGGTGGCTCGTCCCCGCGCTTGCGATCGTGACATTGATTGTCTGGGAACGCCGCTGGTCGGAGCTGCGGCGCTGGGAGCTGTATGCGGGCGCAGTACTGCAGCTCCTTCTGGTCGGACCCTGGATCTTCGCCGTCGCAGCGTCGCCGGCAGGCGCCGAGTCGCTGCGGGTCTTTCTGTGGGACAACCTCGTCGGACGCTTCACCGATGTTGCAACCGCGCCCGGCCACAACTATGCGCAAGGCCATTTGAATTGGTGGGGCAAGTATCTCTTCGAGCTTCCCGTATATCTCTTGCCGTGGACGGTTCTCGGCGCGGCGGCGCTGACACGTGCGTGGCACGAGGTCCGCACGACAGCCCGCGCGCCCGCTGCCGAGAGTGCTCGCGTCGCGTGGCGCTTTGCGGTGTCAGCATCTTTGCCGTTTCTCGCCTTGCTATCGCTCGCCGCGACAGCGCGCGATGTCTACGCCGCACCGGCCACGCTCGGCTTCGCTGTCCTTATCGGTCTATGGTCAAACACACTGCTGCGCCAATACTCGCGCTTCGATGCGATCGCGCTCGCTACCACGCGCCTGCTGGTCGCAATCTTCGCGTGTGGTTTCGCCGTCGCGCTCGGCATTCTGGCGGCGGTTGAGGACCAAGCAGCAAGAGTCGCCACCGATCTGGGCGCCGCCGTGGCCGTTCTGGCACTGACTCTCATCGCGCTGCGCTACGCAGCGCGGCTGCAGCACGCACGCCGGTATGCTGCGAGCATCATCGCAACCTACGGCGGCTATGCGCTCGCGCTCGTTGCGAGCGGCGTACTGGTGCTGCCCACGATTGATCGCTGGCAGAATCTGGGCGCGCTCGCGCGGCGGATCGCGCGCGATGCCGCCGGCGGCGAACTTGCCGTGCTGAATCCCGACGAAACGACGATCGCGATGCTCGACTATCGCTCACGCACGGCGTTTGCGTCGCTCACCGCGCCACCCGCTGAGGCGTCCCGGGTGGTCGCCGCATGGTTGCGCTCTCGCCATGGCCAAGCCCATGTTCTCATTATGCTGCCCGGTCACGCGCCCGGCGCGGTCACGGAGCTTATGGGTCATTGGTTCCCAATTAAGGTACCGACCGACGGGGTCGCTGGCAAACTTGAGGCGGCAGGCAGCGCACGCATAACCGGTCGGTACGAGCTGCCGCAAGGCCGGCGCTATGCGCTGCTTGGGCCGCCAGCGCGCTAGGCGTCCGCAATGTGACGGCGGCTTTCGGCGGCTCTCTTAAGTCCTTTTAATGAATTTTAGTGACGCCGAATTCATGCAATAGCGCAGATGCGTCGGCGGCGGTCCGTCATCGAAAACGTGTCCCAGGTGTGCATCGCATTGCACGCACGATACCTCGCTACGCGACATGCCTAATGTATTGTCGTTCGAGGTTCTGACGTTCTGCTGGGCAATCGGCGCCCAGAAACTCGGCCAGCCGGTTCCGGAATCGTATTTTGTGTCGGAGCTGAACAAAGCGTTGCGGCAACAAATGCAGCGGTACAGACCGCGGTCGTGCAAATTGTAACTGTCTCCGGTGTAGGCCCGCTCGGTGCCGTGCGCGCGAGCGACCTGGAACTGCAGCGGCGTGAGCTGCGCACGCCACTCGGCGTCGCTCTTGACAACCTTGGCGACGCGCGCCGCAGCCAACTTCTTGCCCGCGTCATCGAACTGGATGAGATTCACGAAGCCGTCGGCGGATTTTGCGTACGCCGGATTCATGAAGCCGCGCTTGCCGCCCGGCAACAAAACCGAGCCCGCCGCCGCGAGCGCTCCGGCGACAAAACTGCGCCGGCCCATCATCGGTACAGCTCCGGAAATTCCTTTTGCAGATGCTCGACCTTCGGCGCGTCGTTATAGACGATATATAAATCGTGCGGGTGACGACGTGCGTAATCCTGGTGATAGCCTTCGGCTTCATAGAACGCCTTAAGCGGCGTCACCCGTGTCACGATCGGACGCGGAAAGGTTTTGGCTTCGCGCAGCTGCGTAAGATACGCCTCGGCGACGCGCTCTTGTTCCGCATCGCGGTAGAAAATCACAGATCGATATTGAACTCCGGTGTCGGGCCCCTGCCGGTTAAGCTCGGTCGGATCGTGACCGACCGCCAAGAATACCCGTAACAATTGCCCGTAAGTGATTTTGGTCGGGTCGTAGGTGACCTGCACCGATTCGGCGTGCTCGGTCGTGCCGCTGCTCACGATTTCGTAGTGCGCCGTTGCCGCCGTACCACCCGCGTAGCCGGAGGTCGCGCTGACCACGCCTCGGACGTGCTGAAAGACGTCCTGTATTCCCCAAAAGCAGCCGCCCGCCACGACGGCCGAGCGCAAGCCCGCTCCGGGCGCGGCGGACTCGTCAGTCGCCGGCATCGGCAGCACGATGCTGGCGGCGCTCGCCCGATGACAGCCGGCGGCACCGATCGATAGCAGCACAAAGAAGATCGCTACGCGGTAAATTTTGCTGACCATGTTGAGTACTCCTTGCAAGCACTGACCGGTCATGCCATCACAATATTGCAGGCGCCGCCAGCGCCGCCGTCTGGGAACCTAATGGGTCGAGCGCGATCTATTTCCCGGTTCTGCGGACGCCAGCATTTTGAACACCGGCAGGGCCGTTACGGGCAGCTTCCGCCGCAACAGCGTCTCTATGTCCTTCAAGAGCGGCGCCTCATCGGGCGACACCAGCGATACCGCCTGGCCCGATCCGCCGGCGCGCGCCGTGCGTCCGATCCGATGGATGTAGTTCTCGGGCACATTCGGCAGCTCATAGTTGACGACGTGCGGCAACTCCTTGATATCAAGACCGCGAGCGGCCACTTCGGTTGCAACCAGCGCCGTCACCTTGTTCGTCTTAAAGTCATGCAAAGCCTTGGTGCGCGCCGCCTGGCTCTTGTTGCCGTGTATTGCGGTCGCGAGAATGCCCGTGGACTGCAACTGCTTCGTTAGCCGGTTCGCGCCGTGCTTGGTGCGAGTAAACACCAACACCTGATGCCAGTTGCCCGCATCGATGAGGTGCGCGAGCAGATGACGCTTATGGTCCTTCGGAACTCTGTAGACCTGATGATCGACACGTTCGGCGGTTGCATTGGGCGCCGCGACTTCGATGCTCGCCGGATTGCGCAGCATGCGGCTCGCCAATTCGCGGATCTCGCCGGTGTAGGTCGCGGAAAACATGAGATTCTGGCGCTGTGCGGGCAGCAGCTTGAGCACGCGTTTGATGGCCGGAATGAACCCCATATCGAGCATCCGATCCGCTTCATCGAGGACGAGACAGCGTACCGCGCGCAGATCGACAGCGCCCTGATCGGCGAGATCAAGCAGCCGACCGGGTGTGGCGACCAATATATCGCAGCCGCCGCGCAGGTTCAGAATCTGCTGCTTGATATTCACGCCGCCAAAGACGACGAGCGTGCGAAACGGAAGATACTTGCCGTAAGAACGCGCGCTCTCGGCAATCTGTGCCGCAAGCTCGCGCGTTGGCGTCAACACCAGCACCCGGGGAGTGCGTCCCGGCGGCGCACCGAGTCTCTGCAAAATCGGCAGAATGAAGGCTGCCGTCTTGCCGGTGCCTGTTTGCGCCCCGGCGAGCACGTCGCGGTCGGCGAGCACGGCGGGGATGGCTTGGCGTTGGATAGGAGTTGGCGTCGTGTAGCCCTGTTCGGCCACGGCGCGCAATAGCTCGGGCATCAGCCCGAGATCAACAAATGACATGAATGAAATCCTTTGGAATGGACTCGCACAGCAGCGCTCAACGCTCTGGCGGATAGGAGAGAATACTTCTAACACTCTACAGGCTTTGACCTCACACGCGCAACCTGCACAATCTGCAGTATGTCGCTCATCACACTAATTGACGCCCAGCTCGCCTTTGGCGATCACCCGCTGCTCGATCGCGCGCAATTGACCGTCGAGGTGGGCGAGCGCATCGGGCTCATTGGCAGAAATGGCAGCGGCAAATCGTCGCTGCTGCGCGTGCTTGCGGGCATTGCCGCGCTCGACGTCGGCCAGTTGCAGCACCGCAGCGGCCTGCGGCGCGGCTGGGTCGAGCAGGAGCCCGAGCTGCCAAGCGCCGCGACACTGCGCGACAGCTTGCACGCGCGCGCCACCGCCATGGCGGCGATGCAAGGCCGTGCGGCGCCGGCTGAGCAGGAGGACGAGCGCGAACTTTGGCGCATGCAGTCGCGGCTGACAGAGTTTCTGCAGCGCTTCAAACTCGACGGCGCGCAGCCGCCCGACGTCAGCTCCGGCGGCGAGTGCAAGCGCGCCGCTCTGGCGCTCGCCTTCGCTTTGCAGCCAGAACTGCTGTTGCTGGATGAGCCCACGAATCATCTCGACATCAGCGGCATCGAACGCCTGGAGGAGCTTCTGCTGAAGGTCCCGAGCGCCATTTTCATTACCCATGATCGAGCCTTTCTCGACGCCGTCGCCACCCGCATTGTCGAGCTCGACCGCGGCGTACTGCGCTCCTATCCGGGCAACTTTGCAACCTACGAGACGCGCAAAGAGGCGAACCTTGCCGCCGAAGCGATCGCCAACCGGCGCTTCGAGAAGTTCTGGCAGCAGGAAGAGGTGTGGATTCGCAAGGGCATCGAAGCACGCCGCACACGCGACGAGGGCCGCGTGCAGCGGCTGGAGAAATTGCGGCGCGAGCGTGCGGCGCGGCGCGAGCGCATTGGCAAACTGCGCTTGAGTCTCGATTCGGGAGCAGTGTCGGGCCAGCTCGTTGCAGAGCTCGATGAAGTCAGCAAACGCTTCGGACAGCGCACGCTCATCGAGCGTCTCTCGATGCGCATCATGCGCCAGGATCGCATTGGCCTCATTGGAGCGAACGGCGCCGGCAAGTCGACGCTCATCCGTCTCATTCTTGGCACCCTTGCGCCCGACAGCGGCAGCGTGCGCCGCGGCACGAACCTGCAAATCGCCTACTTTGATCAGCTGCGCGAGCAGCTTGATCCCGACAGCAGCGTCGCCGAGACGATCAGCCCGGGCTCGGACTGGGTTGAAATCGACGGCGAGCGTAAGCACATCATGAGCTATCTCACGGACTTTCTGTTTCCGACGCAACGCGCACAGTCGCCGGTGCGGATGCTCTCCGGCGGCGAGCGCAATCGGCTGCTGTTGGCGCGCCTGTTCGCGCGGCCGGCTAACCTACTGGTGCTCGACGAGCCCACCAACGATTTGGATATCGAATCGCTTGAGCTCCTAGAGCAACGCCTGCAGGACTATCACGGCACGCTCATTCTCGTGAGTCACGATCGCAAGTTTCTCGATAACGTTGTGACGCAAACGCTCGCGGCGGAGGACGCCGGAGTCTGGCGCGAGTATGTCGGTGGCTATAGCGACTGGCTGCAACAGCGACCCGCGCCAGCCGTGACCGACGCGCCCTCCCCCAGACGCGCGCCGGCGCGCGCCAAAGCGCGCAGCAAGCTCAGCTACAAAGATGAGCGCGAACTTGCGGCGCTGCCGCAGGAAATCGAAGCGCTGGAACACGAGCAGGCAGAAGTCACCGCCCGCATGAGTCTTCCGGACTACCATCGCCAGGGTCCCGAGCAGATGCGCAGCGATCGGCGGCGCATACAGGAGATTGAAGCCCTGCTGCGGGAGAAATTCACACGCTGGGAGACGCTCGAAGGACGGCGCGCAATTTGAAAATTGAAGGCGCACCGCTTATTCGGGCGTCGTTGATAGATCAAGCGTCCGTGCCAGCTGGGACGAGTCAAAGACGGGCAGTGAGCACGTGTTGCCAGTACAGATGAATGCCGCAGCGCGCGCGAGCTCAGGATAGCGCACGTCGGGGTTCGGCATCGCGCCTTCACGCTTGTCCCACCAATCAACACGCCGGTAGACGCTCGGATAGCGCAAAGCGGCACTGTGCAAGGCTTGCGCGCTTGCATCGTCCTTATGTCCCACTATCGTCACGTGGGTAGGCGCGCCGCCCAACTCGGCGTCCGCGAGCAATATGCCGGTGCGAAGGCGTTGCCCGTCCGCGAGCTGCGGCGAGGCCAAATAGCGCATCGCGCGCTGCGCAACCTTGCGAAAGCCGACAGTGCCGCTGTAGCGGTACAGAGCATTGGCGAAACGCGCGACAGCAATGTTCTCATCCACATCGCGCACGGATACTTTAAAGACCCGCGTGCGCCGGCGGACGCTGCAACTGTTGCGTAGCCGCCGCCGCGCAGCCCGAAATGGCTGTCAATAAAGCGCGCCGCCTGCCGCGCCTTCTCGAGCCAAGCGCGCTCCCCGGTCGAGGCGTACAACGCCAGAAACCCCTGTCCCATGGAGAGCGTATCGCCGAGCGCTGCTGGCGTGGCACCGTGCTCCGCGTGGCTGAATCCGCCGGCATCGAGCCCTCGATGCGCGCTCACCCAGTCCGCCGCACGCCGCGCCCGCGCGAGGTACTGAGCATTGCCGGTCGCATCGTAAAGAGCCGTCCAAGCGGCAATGGCCCAGCCGTTCTCGCGCGCGTAAACGTGCATGTCGATACGGGGATTCGGGCGGCGACGCCGCTCGGCGTCACTCAGCGCATAGAACACATGGCCCGTGAGCTCGGCGTCGACATCGGCGTCCTGACTTGTGTAAACCGCGCCCTCGGGGCCGGTCAGGAAATGCTCCACATAGCGATCGATATCCTGTGCCGCTTTCAAATACGCGGGATCGCCGAGGAGCCGATAGCCTTCGGCGTACAGGCGCATGTATTGCGTCTGGAACGACATTATTTTCTCGAAGTGCGGTGACTTCCAATCGCGCTGATCAGAGTACTGATAGACCCCGCCCCACACCGGATCGATGAGCGCGGCGGCGGCGTTGAGCGTATCGCGCGCCATGGCGGCCTGCTTGGGCTCGCTCTTTGCGTGCACGAGCGCGTACTCCAAGGAGTCCGCATCGATGAACTTTTGCACCGTGCCCCAGCCCGCGTACTGCTTATCGTAGGATTCGAAATACGTCGCGACGAGCGCTTGCCGAGTTGCGGGATTTAGGATTGCCGAGCGTGCCGGCTGCACGGCCTCCTCGGCAACTATTGAGGGTCCGGGAGATGGGTCTTTGATAATGGCAGCAAGCATAGATGCCATCGCTGCCGGGGACAAATATCCGCGGCGCTTGACGATTTCGGAGCCGTCCGGCGCCAGCACAATTGTCGCTGGCCAGCCATAATCCTGATAGCGCACCGACAAGGCGGGATCAGCGTCCTGATCGACGCGCACCGCAAGGTACTGCTCTCCAATGAGGCGCGTGACATCGTGATCCTGATACGTCGTCTGATCCATCACATGGCATCAATGGCACCATATCGCCTCGAGATCCAGCAGCACGAAGCGCTTCTGCGCGCGCGCCTGCACGAAGAGATCATCGCTCCACGAATGCCACGCGATCGCAGACGGCGGCGCGGCCGCTGTCGCGAAGGCGCTCAGCGCGCACCACGCGAGTAGTGCCATTGCACACAGAAATCGATGCATGACTGCCCCCACTCCGGTAGATACTGGCGGCCCGATCAAATGCTCTTGCTTGCGCTACGCAGACGGCGCCGGCTTGGATGCTTAACTCGTCGAGATAACATCAGTAAGATATTGAATAATAGCGTAATTCTATGAAAACAAATTACAAATTCTACGATCTCATCCTCGGCGCGAACGTGTGCGTACTGCTGTGCGCCAATCTCATCGGCCCTGCGAAGGTCTCCACCGTCCAGCTGCCCCTGATCGGCTCCGTGACGTTTCTCGCCGGCGTGTTGTTCTTCCCGATCTCCTACCTATTCGGCGACATTCTCACCGAAGTCTACGGCTATGCGCGTGACCGCCGCGTGGTGTGGAGCGGTTTCGGCGCGCTCCTGTTCGCGGCGCTGATGGCGACCGTCATCGTGCATCTGCCGCCCCGCGATAAGAATTCCGCGGTCGAAACCATCTTTGGCAATACGCCGCGCATCATTGCGGCATCCATCATTGCCTTCTGGTGCGGATCGTTCGTCAACAGTTATGTACTCGCAAAAATGAAATTGTGGACGCGTGGCCGCTGGCTGTGGACGCGCACGATCGGTTCGACAATCTGCGGCGAGCTCCTCGACTCCGCGCTCTTCTATACGATCGCTTTTGCGGGTCTATGGAGCACGGACAAGCTCATGCCGATCATGATGACGCAGTACGTGCTCAAGTCCGGATGGGAAATCCTTGCAACACCCTTGACCTACAAAATCGTGGGATTCCTGAAGCGCACGGAGCAAGAGGACTACTTCGACCGGGACACGCGCTTCACACCTTTCACGCTCGAGACTTGAGGCGCGCGCCGGCGCGGTGAGGCTTCCGGAGCGGCAGCTGCAGCGGGTCCGGGCGGCAGCGATTCGCGGATGCGGCCATTGACGCCGCCGCATGCGTCCGAGAGGTGCGCGCGTATGTCCCACAGTTCAGGGAAAAAACGCTGCGTGGCAGCCGCGGCGAGCAGGTCTACGGAGCGTCCCTTGAGCGATGCCGCGCCCATGCCTATAGAGCGGTGAATAGCCAGAATATGAATCGAGCGGAACTTCTGGAACCGCTCGTCGAGTTCCACCAGGCAATCGGCGAGCGCGTTCGCATCGGGATGCGAGTACTTCGAGTCATGCGCTGCCTCAACCGACA
>DAITPA010000005.1:0-559 GCA_036833805.1 Steroidobacteraceae bacterium
GGACGGCGCTCACCGTGAAGTGCCCTGCGAGTCCTGCCATGTGAATGCCGTGTTTAAGGGAACGCCGCGCGATTGCTCCGGCTGTCATTTCTCAGGCTCCCGCATCGCGGCACTCGGCAAACCGGCGAACCATATTATGAGCTCGAATCGCTGCGATACCTGCCACACGACGTCTGCTTGGAATCCGGCACCAAACTTCGACCACTCCCAAGTACTTGGTAGTTGCTCAAGTTGTCACAACAATGTGCAGGCAACAGGCAAGCCAGCCAATCATGTCGTGACCAGCGAAGAGTGCAACGTGTGCCATTCAACGGTGAGCTGGGTTGCAGCGCGCTTCGATCACGCCGGCATCACGAGTGGCTGCGCGACCTGTCACGGCACTGGACGCTCTTTTGCCAACATCGTGCCGAAGGAGCCGCCGGGCAACCACATCCCGACTTCCGCGGCCTGCGAGACCTGTCACTCAAAGACCTCCTTCACTACATTTTCCGGCACAGCGATGAACCACACCGGCATCATCAGCAACTGTTCGAGCTGCCATGAGACGGGCATGAGCTGG
>DAITPA010000005.1:659-61090 GCA_036833805.1 Steroidobacteraceae bacterium
GCGCCGGACTCTCCTTCGCCAACATCGTGCCGAAGGAGCCGCCGGGCAACCACATCCCGACCTCCGCGGCCTGCGAGACCTGCCACTCAAAGACGGCCTTCAGCAGCTTCTCCGGCACGGCGATGACCCACACCGGCATCATCAGCAACTGTTCGAGCTGCCATGAGACGGGCATGAGCTGGTTCGGCGTGACGATGGTGGATCGGCCCACCGCCGCCCAGGATCCCAATCATCCGAAGACCGGCGACTGCTCGGGCTGCCACACTTCTACGACCTCTTTTAGCGCAACCGTGACCAAGCCTGCAAACCACATCCCCACCACACAGGCGTGCTCGCTCTGCCATACGAACCCGGCCAATTACGCCGTCTACACGATGAACCATGTCGGCATCACGAGCGGCTGCGCCACCTGTCACGGCGCCGGACTCTCCTTCGCCAACATCGTGCCGAAGGAGCCGCCGGGCAACCACATTCCCGTAAGCGGGATCGCCTGCGAAAGCTGCCATGCCACCACGAACTTCACAACCTTCGGCGGCACGACGATGAACCATACCCCGGTAGCCGCGAAGGCCTGCGACTCCTGCCACGAGACGGGCATGAGCTGGTACGGCGTGACGATGGTTGATCGGCCGAAGGGACATCACGCCGGGCAGGACTGCAAGGGCTGCCATAACACTACCAGCTTTAACGACGGGGGGAACGCGCAACCCGCAGCCGCAACGAAAGCGATGACTCGCGCTCTTCAAACACAGATGGTGAATCCCGGCAGCGCTGCAGCAATCAATACGATCGTCGCAGGCTCGAGCGCAGCGGCTCGAACCTTGCACTTCGATCATCTCCAAGCCGTCGGCGCGTGCGTGACCTGCCACAACGGCATCCAAGCGACGGGCAAAGGTCCAAGGCACATCCAAAGCGACAGCAATTGCGACAATTGCCATACGACCATCGCGTGGACTCCCGCGCGCTTAGACCATCAGAGCATCGGCGCGTTGCGCACTTGTAAGAGCTGTCATAACGGCATCCAGGCGCCAGGGCAGCCGGCCAGACACGTCCAGACGGCGGCTCAATGCGGCGCCTGCCATTCGACCATCGCGTGGCTGCCGGCACGCTTTGATCACAGCGTTGCAATCGGCGCCTGCGCGAGCTGCCACAACGGGGTCAACGCGAGCGGCAAGCCGATCAATCACATCGTGACTTCCGCGGACTGCGGGGCGTGCCACGTTTCTTCGACCTGGTACCGCCCGCCAGCAGCGGCGGCGCCGGGCAAACCCAAGCCACCCGGTACCCGTATAAATTGAATAACTTAAACGCCCCATTCGAAGTCGCCCACCATCAACGAGCGGCGCTAGCAGTCCATATCTCAGACAGACGAATCGCAGCGCATTTTCGATTACTCTAGGTATCGACAGCCTGTGGAAGCCGCCGTGAGCTGGCCGGCTACGAAGATGTCGCAGATGGTAATGCCGCCCGACTGAATGGCGCGCTTGAGCGGGCCATGCGCCGCACTCTCGCTCCATGACGCACAACTACATAAGCGAGTTTACGCGCTTGGCGAGCGCGATTGCTTGCGCATTCGCCCGCGACAGTTCGGGTACCGCACGCCGCTCAAGAAACTCTGCAAGCGGCGCAAGCTCGGCATAGAGCGCGCAAGCTTCGCGCAGATAGTCGAGCGTGCGCGGCAGATCAAGCAGGTAGCCGGGCTTGCCGTCGCGATGCCAGAGGCGCGAAAATATGCCGAGCACCTTCAAATGCCGCTGCACGCCGATGAGATCAAAGTCGCGCAGGAATTGTCGCGGGGAAGCGAGGCCGACCCCCCGAGCTGCGAGCATCGAGCGATAGCCTGCGACCCAGCCTGCGACGCGCGCACGCGGCCAAGCGATGTAGCAGTCCTTCAAGAGCGATACCAGGTCATAACCGATCGGACCGTGCAGTGCGTCCTGAAAATCGATGACGCCCGGATTTCGCTGCCCAACCACCATGAGGTTGCGCGAGTGATAGTCACGATGGACGAACACCTGCGGCTGAGCAAGAGCTGCGCTGATCAGAAATTCGAAGGCGCTGCCCAATACCTCTTCCTCGGATGCGGTTGGCTCGAATCCCAAATGCCGGCGACAAAACCATTCCGGCATCAACGCAAGCTCGCGTGCGAGTGCCTCGCGGTCATAGGGAGGAAGCTTCTTCGCTGCCGCGCCGCCGCGCATCTGGATGTCGGCGAGCACACGCAAGGCATCCGCATACAGCGCGTCGGGGTCAGCGTCCGCCTCGAGCTCTTGCAGATACGGCCGCGTGCCCAAATCCTCGAGCAACACGAAGCCGCGCGCCACATCGCTTTCGTGAACGTGCGGCACGTGAGCGCCGAGCGACTCCAGGAGCGCGCCGACTTCAAGATAAGGGCGCACGTCCTCCTTGCCGGGCGGTGCATCCATGACGACGTACGAGGCGCCCGCGGTGAATACACGGAAATAGCGGCGGAAGCTCGCATCGCTTGATGCAGGCTCGAGTCGCTCATGAGAAATTCCAAGATCGTCTCTCAGCCAGGCGCGGAGGAGCGCGAGACGGGCGTCGGTTTCGTGCATGAGGCGATTATAATCGCGGCACTCATGCTGCGTTCGGGCTCATCGTCGTGCCGGTACTGGGCCCTCTGGATTACGGGCCTAGCGCTGGGCGTGGTCGCGCGCGCCGGCGCCGATGAGAAACTGATCTGCCCGACGGCGGCGCCGACCCTCACGCACGCTACAACGGCAACAGCCATTGCCGGCGCGGCGCGCATCGACCCGCACGCGCCCATCGATATCACCAGCGACGAGGCGGTGCTGGGCGTGGGTGGCGATGCGGAATTAAAGGGAAACGTGCACGTGCTGCAGGGGGAGCGCGATCTGCACGCAAGCCACGCGCACTACGACCCTAAGCGCAGCGCGTTCGAACTACAGGGCGGAGTCGAGTACAGCGATGCGCTGGTGCACGTCACAGGCGTCGGTGGCAACTACGCGCAAAATGAAGGCGCGGACTTTACCGCCGCAGAGTTTGAACTGCGACAGCGTTCTGCGCGCGGCGCAGCCGACGTGATGCATTTGACTCCCGACGGCAAAATTCGCCTCGAGCATGTGCGTTTCACCACCTGTCCGAAAGAGGATCCGGCGTGGCAGCTGCGTGCGAATGCGATCACGCTCGACACACATAGCCGTATCGGCACCGCGCGTGATGCCAAGATCAACTTCAAGGGCGTGCCGATCTTGTATCTCCCCTGGGTCTCGTTTCCTCTCAGCAACGATAGGAAGAGCGGCTTTCTGTTCCCGACGCTCGGCAATTCGACCACCAGCGGCCTGCAGCTCGCCGTGCCCTACTACTGGAACATCGCGCCCAATGTCGACGCGACCCTCGAGCCCATGGAGTATCAGAAACGCGGCATCGATTTTGGCGGCGAGCTGCGTTATCTCACGGGCAACCAGCACGGTGACTTCGCCTTCAACTTTCTGCCCAACGACACTCTCGCAAACGAAAATCGCAGCCATGTCAAGCTGCAGCACGTAGCGGAGCTGCCCGACGACTTCCGTCTCACGATCAACGCAGAGAATGTGAGCGATCCGCAGTACTTCGAAGACTTCTCACAAGGCGCGGCCGCCACCAGCACCGCGTTCCTCGAGCGCACGGCGCGCGTCAGCTATCGTGACGAGAACTGGCGCATCTCCGGAGAACTGCAGCAATTCCAGACCATCGATGAGTCCTTGGCGCCAATTGATCGGCCCTACGCGCACGTGCCGCGCATCGTCGCCGACGGCAACTTCGCTTATGGATCGGCCGAGCAGCTGCGCTACGGTTTTGACTCCGAGCTTGTGGACTTCACGCGCTCGGTCGGCGTGAAGGGTTGGCGCTTTGATCTCTTGCCGGCCGCATCGCTTGATTTCAGCGCGCCGGGGTTCTTCGTGCGCCCCGGCATCGCCTGGCGTTTCACTCAATACGAGCTCACCGATACGGAGCCGGGACAGGAGCGCGCGCCATCGCGCGCTCTGCCGACCGCAAAGTTCGACACGGGGCTTCTCTTTGAGCGCGAAGCGGGCGCCACGGGTTCGCGTCTCCTTACGCTCGAACCGCGCATCCTGTATGTGTACACGCCGTATCGCCAGCAGGAGCAGTTGCCGCTCTTTGACACCGCGCTTCCGGACTTGAATCTCGTGGAGCTGTTTCGCACCAATCGCTACGTCGGCGCGGATCGCGTCGGCGATGCGGACCAGGTGAGCGTCGGCGCCACGAGCCGACTGCTCGACGCCAAAGACGGCACCCAGTTCCTCGCCGCGACCCTGGGCCAGATCTATTACTTCAAGGCGCCGCGGGTCGTATTGCCGAATGAGCTGCCGGAGACCGGCAGCTCGAATATGGTCGCGCAGTTGGCGCTCACTGCCTACAAACACTGGAGCGCGAACCTTGACCTTGAATGGAATCCGCGGTCTTTTCAAGGCGAGCGCACCGAGGTCAGTGTGCAGTACCATCCTGCGCCCGAGGAGGTCCTCAACTTCACCTATCGCCTGCAGCGCGACCGGCTGAAACAGCTCGAAACCTCCGGCACGTGGCCGATTGGTAGACAATGGAACCTCTATGGCCGCATCGTGTACTCATTGCTCGACAATAGAGCGCTCGACCGCTTTGCCGGGTTCGAGTACGGCGCCTGCTGCTGGCGCCTGCGGCTCGTCGGCCGCCGCTTTCTGAGCACGCGCACCGGGCAGCAGGACACGGGCGTCTTTGTGCAGCTGGAACTCGCAGGTCTTGCCAGTGTCGGATCTGCGGCGGATGCTCTCTTGACCGAGGCCATTCCCGGTTATAAGCCTTCGCAGGTAATACATTGAAATGTAAGGAATTTATTGCCATGCAGCGCATTCTCGCCACACTCGCGGCCGCATTCCTGGTGCAGGGCTTGGCCCTTGCCCAGACCCGCGAGCTCGCTACCAAAGGCGTCACGCTCGATCGCGTGGCGGCGGTGGTGAATGACGGCGTGGTGCTCTCGAGTGAGCTCGATGAGCAGATCGCGGCGATCTCGGAGCGCCTGCGGACCCAAAAGCTCGAGTTGCCACCGCAAAACGTGCTGCGCCAGCAGGTACTCGAGCGGCTGGTGCTGGAACAGATCGAGCTGCAGCGGGCGGACAAGGCGGGGATGAAGATTCCCGACGAGGCCTTGAATAACGCATTGCAGGAAGTCGCGCAGCAAAACCATATCGTGCTTTCGAAACTGCCCGAGGCGCTTGCCGCGCAAGGGATCGACTATCCCTCTTACCGTATCAGCATGAGAAAGGAGCTCACGCTGAGCCTACTCAGGCAGCGCGACGTCCTGCAGCGCATCAGTATTACGCCGCGCGAGATCGATCAATACCTTGAGAAGCAGAAGATCGCGCCCTCGGAGGCCAACGAGTACAACGTCTCGCACATCCTCATTGCCGTACCGCAGGCTGCAACGCCGAACGAACTCGACGCCGCGGCCAAGCACGCGGACGAAGTGTTCCAGCGCGCCAAGGGCGGTGAAGACTTCGCCAAGCTTGCGGTCGCCTACTCCAACAGCCAGGACGCCTTGGACGGCGGTGCCCTCAACTGGAGGAAAGGTACCGAGCTTCCGACCTTCCTTACGGACGTCGTCATGAAACTGAAGCCGGGCGAAGTGGCCGAGCCGCTGCGCACGCCGACGGGTTTTCATATCGTCAAACTGAACGAGATGCGCGGCGGCAACCAGCAGGTGCTGGTCAATCAAATTCACGTGCGGCATATATTGATGAAGACCAATGAACTCGCCGATGACGCAACCGTGCGCCAGAAGCTCACCGATCTGCGCGCCCGCGTGCTGAAGGGCGAGGACTTCGCGGGTCTCGCCAAGACGACTTCTGAGGATCCCGGCTCCGCCGCCGATGGCGGGGATCTTGGCTGGACCGGCCCCGGCAGCTACGTTCCCGAATTCGAGCAGACCGTGGCGGGACTCAAGGAAAAGGAAATCAGCGAGCCCATCAAGACACAGTTCGGCTGGCACATCGTGCAGCTTCTGGGTAGGCGCGAGTTCGACAACACTGACGAGTTGAAGCGCAAGCACGCGGTTGACGAAATTCGCGCCAGCAAGGCGGACGAAGAAACTGAGCTGTGGCTGCGCCGTCTGCGCGATGAAGCCTACGTCGAATACCGCATCTGACCTACCGCGAATCGCGCTCACATGCGGTGAACCCGCCGGCATTGGACCAGAGCTTTGTCTGGCGATTGCACGCGAGGAGTTCTCCTGTGACCTTGTGTGTCTGGCGGATCGTGAGCTGCTTGAGGAACGCGCGCGCGCCGTAGGCTCAGGAATAACGCTGCGCGCGTATCACCCCGGCACACGCCGGCCGCACACGCCGGGCACCCTCGCCGTCTATCACCACGCGCTTGCGACGCCGAGCGTTGCCGGCGCGCTCGATGTCCGAAATGCAGGCTTTGTGCTGCAGATCCTCGACCGCGCCATCGACGGCGCGCTCGCGCATGAATTCGATGCCATCGTCACCGCGCCCGTTCATAAGGGCCTCATCAATGACGCCGGCACCCCCTTCACAGGGCACACCGAGTACCTGGCACGGCGCACGCACGCGCCACGGGCGGTGATGATGCTGACGACTGGCACGCTGCGTGTCGCGCTTGTGACCACGCACTTGCCGCTCAAGGATGTGAGCGCCGCCATCACCATTGAAAGCCTGTGCGAGGTCCTTGAGATTCTGCACCGTGATCTCAGCGAGCGCTGGGGCCTCGCCGCGCCGCGCATCGCCGTTTGCGGCTTAAATCCCCACGCAGGCGAAGGCGGTCATTTGGGAGATGAGGAAATACGTGTGATTGCCCCGGCGATCGCGCGTGCGCGCGCGCGTGGCATTCAGGCCATCGGTCCGCTGCCGACGGATACGGTTTTCGTCCCGCAGATCCTTGCTCAGTACGATGCGGTGCTGACGATGTACCACGATCAGGGACTGCCCGTGGTCAAACACTCGAGTTTCGAAAGCGCCGTCAATGTGACGCTGGGACTGCCCATCGTGCGCACTTCCGTCGACCACGGCACCGCGCTCGAACTGGCCGGTACGGGACGCGCGGATCACGGCAGTTTCAGCGCCGCCGTGCATCTGGCGCTCGCCCTTTGCGCCTAGCGTGATCAACGCAACCGCCATGCGGCCAAGAAAGCGCTTCGGACAGCATTTCCTGCACGATCCGGCGATCATCCGCCGCATCGCGCAGGCGGTCGCGCCGCGCGCCGACGGCCACCTGGTTGAAATCGGTCCGGGACGCGGCGCGCTCACACAGCTTCTGTTTGCGGCGCGCGGCGCGCTCGATGTTATCGAGATCGATCGGGATCTTGCCGCACTGCTGCGCGACAAGTTCAAGCACGAAGTGAACTTCGTGCTGCACGAGGCCGATGCGCTCGAGTTCGACTTCACGAAGCTTGCGTGCGAGCGCGGTGCGCGGCTGCGCATCGTCGGCAATCTGCCCTACAATATTTCGACGCCGCTGCTCTTTCACCTGCTCGCAAGCGCAGCCGTGATCGAGGACATGCATGTCATGCTCCAGCGCGAAGTCGTCGATCGGCTGGTCGCCCAACCCGGCGGCGGCGATTACGGCCGCCTGACGGTCATGCTCGCGCCCTGGGTGCACATCGAGCGGCTGTTCGACATCGGACCGGGAGCGTTTCAGCCGGCGCCGCGCGTGTGGTCCGCGATGGTGCGACTGACGGTCAGACCTACGCCGGCGTTTGTCGTAAGTCCGCACTATGCAGCCGTCGTCGCGGCGGCCTTCGGCCAGCGCCGAAAGACATTAAGGAACGCTCTAAAAGGGGTCGTGAGCTCCGCCCACATCGATGCCTGCAAGCTTGACGGCGGGGCGCGCGCGGAGACGCTCGCACCTGAGGCCTTCAACATATTGGCGCAGACCCTCGATACGTGCGCGAAATCCTAAGCTGATGTAGGCTTCACGTCGGCCCAGCGAGTTGTCTATGTCGGTCTATCGTCGCATTCTCGTCATCGTCGATCTCACCGACGACAGCTTGCCGATCGGTCGGCGCGCGCAGGCCATCGCGGCGAGCCTCTCAGCCGAAGTCGAATTCCTGCACGTGGTTGAGCTCATCCCGCCGGAGCCCGTTGGCGAGACGCTCATGCCCACTGTGCAGATAGAGAATCAGTTGGTCGAACGAGCCCGCAGGGGCCTGGCTGCGCTGGCCGCCGAACTTAAATTGCCCGATGCGCACTGTCACGTTGAAGTTGGAATTGTAAAGTCCGACATTGTCAGAATTGCACGCGAGCGCAACATCGATCTCATCGTACTTGGCAGCCGCGAGCGCCACGGACTGTCGATTCTCGTCAATTTTACCGAGGATACGGTCCTGCACGCCGCGCCTTGTGATGTACTGGCTGTACGTGTCGGCAGCCCCGGGAAGTAATATGGATGAACCTCTGGAAACGGTGATTCACAGAATCCGCGTCGATGTCGAGACGAGCTACCTTGATGAGCAGTCCGAGCCGCGCGAGAGCCGCTACGTGTTCTCGTACACCATCACCATTCAGAACGAAGGCCACGTACCCGCGCGGCTCCTCACACGGCACTGGCTTATCACCGATGCGAACGGCAAGGTGCAGGAAGTGCGCGGCGACGGCGTCGTCGGCGAACAGCCGTACCTTAAGCCCGGGCAGGGCTTTCGCTACTCGAGCGGCGCCGTGATCGAAACCCCGGTAGGTGCGATGCAGGGCAGCTATCAGATGCTGAGCGACGACGGACAGCGTTTCGATGCCTCGATTCCGCCGTTCCGGCTCGCCATGCCGGGTGTCCTGCAGTAGCGAGCGCTTGGCACGCTACGCCATCGGCGACGTGCAAGGCTGCTACGCCGAGCTGCGCGCGCTCGTCGCTCGAGTGAACTTTTCAGCAGATCGGGACCAGCTGTGGTTCGTCGGCGATCTCGTCAATCGCGGTCCACAATCCTTAGAGGTGCTGCGCTACGTGCGCGCACTCGGCGACAACGCTGTCGTCGTGCTCGGCAATCACGACCTGCACCTCCTCGCGCTCGCCCACGATCGGCGCCACAAGCACCGTTCGAGCGACACGCTGGATGCAGTATTTGACGCCCCCGACCGCGAGGCGATTCTCGATTGGTTGCTGCGCCGGCCGCTTGCGCATTTCGATGCGGCGCACGGTGACTTGATGGTGCACGCGGGCGTCGTGCCGCAATGGAACGCAGCGTTGATCCTCGAGCTTGCGGGCGAGGTCGGCGCGGCGCTCGCGCACGACGCGGTTGACTTCCTCGAGCGGATGTACGGCGACCGCCCGGACCGCTGGAGCGATGAGCTACGCGGCATGGATCGACTGCGCTTCGCGATCAATGCGCTCACGCGCATGCGGCTATGTACCGACGATGGGCGTATTGATCTGAAAATGAAAGGTCCGCCGAAGGAAGCTCGGCATCCCTACAAACCCTGGTTTGAGCATGAAGCGCGCCGCACCCGCGACGTGCGCGTGATCTTCGGACACTGGTCCGCATTGGGCCTCATTCAGGCGCACGGTGTCGTGGGACTCGACAGTGGCTGCGTGTGGGGAGGCGCACTCACCGCACTTGATCTGGATGGGCAGGCTCCCGCCGTCTCTGAGCCGTGCGCGCGCGTCAGCGCGCACTCCAGCGAACAGTGATCTGCGCGGTCGTCGGCGTATAGACGCCCGGTACGAGTTCCAGATCGATCGGCTGTCCGCCCTCCTGGGCGACGGGAATGATCATGCGTTGCTCGCCGCTCACTTCGAGCGCGCCGATCGACCCAGGCGTCACTCGAAATGCCAGGCGCACCGGCCACTGCGTTCCGGTACGCGGCGTCAACACGAGACTCCCCTCTGTCGCCGCCTCGTGCAGGTCGACAAGCAGCGTGTTGCGCTTCCAATATTGGGGATAGGCGACCGCTGTGCCGTTACTCCCCATCTCGACGAGCTCATTGACGGCTGTCGGCGCGACCGGGGCCTTGTGGCTCCAGGGCCAATGCACAGCGGAGACGTGACTGCAGCCTGCGACGAGCACGACTGTGCCCATGAACCCAGCTAATCCGAGCCGATTGCGCCGATTTAAAGCCGCCATAACAGAACTCCCCCACTCTTGCGTACCATACGCCGATCACCTTCGGGACACACCCCATGCCATCTCTGCAGCCGCTCAACCTCAAACGCTGGATCGACGAGCACCGCGCGCTCCTGAAGCCGCCGGTCGGCAACAAGCGCATTTTCCGCGACAGTGAGTTCATCATCATGGTCGTCGGCGGCCCGAACACGCGCCGCGACTACCACGTCGATCCGGCCGAGGAGTTCTTCTACCAGCTAGAAGGCGACATCCTCCTTAAGACCATGCAGGACGGCCGCAGCGCAGCTGTGCCGATACGCGCCGGAGAGATCCTGCTTTTGCCGCCGCGCGTACCGCACTCGCCGCAGCGCGGCGTCGATACGGTCGGGCTTGTGATCGAGCGCGAACGGCGCGCGGGCGAGCTTGACGGCTTTCAGTGGTACTGCGAGCGCTGCGGGAATCTCCTGTACGAAGAGTTCATCGCACTCACCGACATCGAACAGGATCTGCCGGCGCTATTCGAGCGCTTTTGGGCAAGCGCCGAGCGGCGCACCTGTGACAGCTGCGGCACGCTCATGCAACGGCCGGTCAGCATCGAGCGCACTTGAGCCATGGCCTTCGAAGCAACTCTAGCGTGCGCGCACCGTCTGGATGAGGCAGATGTGCTCAGCGATTTTCGCGCGCGTTTCGAGCTGCCGCAAGGCGCCGACGGCAAGCCCCTTATCTATCTTTGCGGCCATTCGCTCGGTCTCATGCCGCGCGCGGCGCGCGCGCTCGTGATGCAAGAACTCGACGACTGGGGCGCCTTGGGCGCGCGTGGCCACGAATCGGCGCAGCGTCCATGGATTCCCTATCACGAGAACCTGACTGCGGGTCTCGCCGAGCTCACTGGCGCGGCACCGCAGGAAGTGGTGGCGATGAATTCGCTCACCGTCAACTTGCACTTGATGCTGGCCACCTTCTACCGGCCGCGCGGCAAGCGCAGGAAAATACTCATCGAGGCAGGCGCATTTCCGTCCGATCGGCACGCAATCGCCTCGCAGCTCAAATGGCACGGCTTCGATGCACAGGATTCCTTGATTGAGCTTGCGCCCGCGGCGCTTGAGGAGTCGGTGTCGGAAGAGGAAATCGAAGGCGCCCTTCAACACCTCGGCTCCGAGATCGCCCTCGTGCTTTGGCCCGGCGTGCAATACCGTACCGGACAAGCTTTCGACCTTACGCGTATCGCCCGCGCCGCGCGCCGTGCGCGCTGCCTGGTCGGCTTTGATCTCGCCCATTCGATCGGCAATGTGGAGTTGGCTCTCAGTCGCTCGGGGGCTGACTTTGCAGTCTGGTGCAACTACAAGTATTTGAATGCGGGCCCCGGTGCGATCGGCGGTTGCTTCATTCACGAGCGGCACTTGGGCGCGATGGTGCCGCCGCATCTTACCGGCTGGTGGGGCCACGAGGCTGCGACGCGCTTCCTCATGCGCCCGCAGTTTCGCGCCGCCGCAGGCGCCGCCGGCTGGCAGCTCAGCAATCCGCCCATTCTGTCGTCGGCGCCGCTCATCGCCTCGCTCGCGATCTTCGCCGCAGCGCGCCTCGAGCGGCTGCGAGCCAAATCGATCGCGCTAACAGGGTTTCTCGAATACCTCATCGACGGGCTGACGCCAGCAGTACGGATCATCACCCCGCGGGAGCCGGCGCAGCGCGGCTGCCAGCTCTCATTCCGAGTGCCAGGCGGTCGCCGCATCTTTGAACGCTTGAGTGCTGCGGGCGTGGTCTGCGACTGGCGCGAGCCTGACACTCTGCGCGTCGCTCCGGTGCCGCTCTACAACCGCTTCGAGGATGTCTGGCTCTTCAGTAAGCTCCTGGCGCAGGCGTTGGGAAGGCAAGCTTGAGGCCAACGCCGGGACAGCCGCTCAACATCGTCGGCGCGGGGCTTGCTGGTTCCCTGCTTGCCCTGTTGCTTGCGCGGCGCGGATTCGCCGTCACTTTGTATGACCGCGGCGCCGATCCTCGTAGCGCCGTTGCTGCCGCCGGTCGCTCCATTAATCTTGCGCTCGCCGCGCGCGGCATCCGAGCGCTTGAGCGCGCGGGTGTCCTGCAGGACATCAAGCCGCACTTGATCGCGATGCGCGGGCGCATGGTGCACGATCGATCCGGCCAGTGCGCGCTGCAGCCCTACGGTCAGAAGGCGGGGGAAGTCATCTACTCCGTCGGCCGGGCCGCGCTCAACGTAAGCTTGCTTGAAAGCGCGGCACGCCATCTTGAGGTCAACCTCAAATTCGGCCATACGTGTCTTGCGGCAAGTCTGGATGCGGATGTGCTGACGTTTCGGGACCTCGCTTCCGGCTTGACCTATGAGACGCGCCTCACGTCCACGATTGCCACGGATGGCGCGGGCTCGTCAGTGCGCGGCAGCCTTGCAGCCGCGCACGCGGTGAGCGTGCGCGAAGCGCTTCTCGAACACGATTACAAGGAACTTACGCTTCCCGCGCAGCAGAACCGGCACGCGCTCGAACCTCACGCCCTGCACATCTGGCCGCGCGGCGACTTCATGCTGATCGCGTTGCCCAATACCGACGGCAGTTTCACCGCAACTCTTTTCCTGCCGCGCACAGGTCGAGCAAGCTTTGACGCACTCACGACGCCCGCGCGCATAGAAGAGTTCTTCGTGCGCGAGTTTCCAGACGCCGCAGGTCTCATGCCGGATCTCGTTGCAGAATTCACCCGCCATCCCCGCGGGCTCTTGGGCACCGTGCACAGCGCGCCTTGGCACGTCGCTGGCCGCGTGCTGCTGCTCGGCGATGCCGCGCATGCCATCGTGCCGTTCCACGGTCAAGGCATGAATGCAGCGTTTGAAGATTGCCTGGTGTTCGATGACCTCGTGGATGAGCACGACGAGTGGGCATCACTGTTTGAGGACTTCGAGCGGCGGCGGCGGCCGAATGCTGAGGCCATTGCGCAGATGTCTCTCGAAAATTATGTAGAGATGCGCGATACCGTCCTCGATCCAACATTCAAACGCCATCAGGAGCTCGCGCTTGAACTCGAGCGCAGGTTCCCGGATCGCTTCATCCCTCGCTACTCAATGGTGATGTTCCACCCGGAAATTTCCTACGCCGAAGCGCTGCGGCGCGGCGGCGTGCAAGCCGGCATCGTCGCGGAGATCGACCATTATCCCGAGCGCGCCGCAGCGCTAATCCATGAACGCCTGCCGCCTCTGCGTTAGAAAGCGGCCGCTTCAGGGCTCACGGCGCGCAAGCGTACGGAATGTCATCGCATGCTCGTGACGCGCATCGGCCGCATGCGCACTCTGTTCAACTTCATGCCACTCGCCCTCCGCGAGTGCGGGGAACACCGTGTCTCCGGGTATATCGGCGTGAATGTCGGTGAGATAGATCTGGCGCGTAAGCGGCATCACGAGCTGAAAGAGCTCAGCACCACCAATGACTACGAGCTCGGCACAGCCGCGCACATGCTCGAGCGCCTCCTCGAGGCTATGCACGGCAACCGCACCTGAGGCACGCCATGACCTATCGCGCGTAAGCACGAGATTGACGCGTCCGGGAAGCGCTCGCCCGATCGACTCAAAGGTGCGGCGGCCCATCAATATGGGCTTGCCCATGGTCAGCGACTTGAACCGTTGCAAATCAGCCGGTAAGTGCCAGGGCAGCGCGTTATCCTGTCCGATTACGCCGTTCGCAGCCCGCGCCACCATGAGGCTAATCGACGGGCGGTTCGCCCTGCCCTGCGGGGTCATACTTCCACAGCGGTCGTCAGAATGACAAGCCCGCGCGAGGGCATGCGGAAAAATTCGGCGGCCTGGGTACTGCGCCGCTGCATGCGCGCGAACAGCCGCCGCTCGATTCCCGGCAGCCCCGGCCGCGGCCGCGCGCGCACGACATGTTGGCCGACGAAGAACGAACAATCTTCTATGAAGACGCGCAAGCCGCGGACGCGGCAGGCCTTCAGCGCGTCGCCAACAGCGGGCGTTTCCATGAAGCCAAAGAATGCGGTCACGGCCCACAACCCGGGCAGCAGCTCCTCGACGCGCACGCGGTCGGCGGGATCCTGACGCGGCGTACGTGTGATCTCTATATTAAGCACGAGAATGCGTTGATGCGCGACGTGGTTGTGTTCAAGGTTACGAATAAGGGCAGACGGCACAATGTCCGCGTCGCTTGCGAGGAACACTCCGGTTCCCGGCACTCGCTGCACGTCCTTGAGCAGTTTGCCGAGATCTGAGCGCGGCAGCGCCATGCGCGAAAGCGCGGCACGCAAATGCATGCGACCGTTGCGCCAGGTCGAGAAGACGCCGAACAACATGGCACCGAGCGTGAGCGGGATCCATCCGCCGTGATTGATCTTCGTCAGATTGCCGGCCAGGAAAACACAGTCGGTAATGAGAAAAAGGCCAAACAGCGTCGCGACCGTCCATTTCGGCCAACTCCATTGCTTCATCGCAACGAACGCTCCCAGAACAGTCGTGACGATCATCGTACCGACGACCGCGACGCCATAGGCGTTCGCCAACGCATCGGAGGAACCGAAGCCTATGACGAAAGCCGTCACAGCGATGAACAACAGCCCGTTGATCACCGGCACATAGATCTGGCCAAGCTCATGCGCCGAAGTCTGCAAGACACGCATGCGCGGCAAAAGATCAAGCTGCACGGCCTGCCGTGCTACCGAGAACGCTCCAGAAATCACCGCCTGCGAGGCGATGACGGTGGCGGCGGTGGCGAGCGCCAGCATGAACGGCAGCATCCCTGACGGCACCAGCACATAAAGCGGGTGGTCGACAAATTTATCGGCTGCAAGCATTAGAGCGCCTTGCCCGTAATAGTTGAGCAACAGCGCCGGCCACACGAGAAAAAACCAGGCAATTCGCACCGGGGCCTTGCCGAAGTGTCCCATGTCCGCGTACAAGGCCTCGCCGCCGGTGAGCGCCAGGAACACTGCGCCCAGAATCGCGAGCGCCACGGCGGGTTGATGCACGAGAAGCGCTATGCCGAAGCGTGGATCGACAGCCGCAAGAACTTCAGGGTGGTGCGCGATAGATGCAGCGCCCGAAGCCGCCAATACCACGAACCACAGGACCATGATGGGTCCGAAAAGGCGCGCGACGCGTGCCGCTCCGCGCCTTTGTATCGCAAATAAGGCAGCGAGCACGCCGAGCGTAATGGGTACCGTCGTGTGCGCAAGCGCGGGATCGACGAGTTCAAGCCCCTCGACCGCGCTCAGCACAGAGACCGCAGGCGTGATAAGCGCATCGCAGAAGAAGAGCGCGGTCCCCGCCAGGGCAAGCCCGATCAGTAGCTGGGAGCTGCGAGCTGCCGGGACCAAGCGCCGCTGCGCAAGAGCAAGCAGCGCAAGAATGCCGCCTTCTCCGTCGTTGTCGGCCCGCATCATGACGACGACATATTTGAGCGTCACCGAAATCAGAAGCGCCCAGAAGATGAGCGACAGCACGCCAAAAACCGCCGCGGCACCATGCGACCCGGTCGCCTTCAAGGACAACTCGAAAGCGTAGATCGGACTCGTGCCGATGTCGCCGTAAACGATACCGGTAACGCCGATGAGCGCGGGGAGCGTGCGTTTCACCGAGAACTGCTCATTTTCGGGCGCGTGATTTTACGATCGTGGAGTCTTTGCGTATCGGGCGCCTCTTCTTCGCCCGGCGCTTCGCCGGCCACAGCATGGTACCGCGGCAGGATTTTCCTCCACAGCGACAGGCGAACACCTCGTCGATATCTGTCGGATCGTCGTCGTCGCGCTGAATCTGGTAGTCGTAGGCGAGTTCCTCGCCTTGGGCTATGTTGCGGATCGCTTCGATGAACACCCGCCGCTCGTGCGTCACGGACTCGCAATTCGGGTCGCAGGCGTGGTTGATGAAACGCGCGTCGTTACCCTCCACTCCCGCATCGATCACGGTATTGCGGTCGACAATGAAAAGAAACGTATGATTGTCATCCTTATCTTTGTCGTCATAGCGGCGATCCGCCTCTGCGTGCGAGACCCGCTCGCCAAGATATTCAACGACCCGCTGGCCCTTTCTGATCGCCCGCGTTGCGAACACGCCCAGTCCGTGCACCTTTGAGCGTCGCACTTTGATGAGCGGCGGCTTCTGCGCCTTCGTGGCTGCCATGATTAGACGGCAACCGGCGCGGCAATGGCCGCATGATGCTGGTAGTTCACGAACTCAAAGTCCTCATACTGATAGTCGAATATCGTCGACGGACGACGGCGGATGAGAAGCTTCGGCGCGGGGCACGGCTGGCGCGCGAGCTGCGCATCGGCCTGCTCGAGGTGATTCACGTACAGGTGACAGTCACCGCCCGTCCAAATGAAATCCCCCGGTTCAAGATCGCATTGCTGCGCAAACATGTGCGTGAGCAAGGCGTAGGAGGCGATATTGAAGGGCACGCCCAAAAACAGGTCCGCGCTCCTCTGGTAGAGCTGGCAAGACAGGCGTTTGCCAGCCACATGAAACTGAAAGAATGCATGGCACGGCAGGAGTGCCATGCGGTCGAGCTCGCCGACGTTCCATGCGCTGACGATGATTCGCCGCGAGTCGGCGTTCTTGCGCAGGCTCTCAACCGCCTGCGCAATCTGGTCGATGGTGCGCCCATCGGGCGCGAGCCAGGCTCGCCATTGCTTGCCATAGACCGGCCCAAGCTCGCCCTGCGCGTCCGCCCACTCGTCCCAGATCGTTACGCCGTGCTCGTTGAGATAGGCAATGTTCGTATCGCCCCGCAAGAGCCATAGGAGCTCGTAGATCACCGAGCGCACGTGGACCTTCTTGGTTGTGACCAGGGGGAAGCCCTGCGCGAGATCAAAGCGCAGCTGTCGGCCAAAAACCGAGAGCGTGCCGGTACCGGTGCGATCATTTTTCCGGGCGCCCGCAGTGCGCACATCGCGCAGCAGCTCCAGATACGGTCTCATCAGACGACGGTAGTGTTGTCGGAGGGGATGCGGCGCCGATACGCAACGCCGAGCAAAATGACACCGACGATGATCATGGGAAACGACAGGATCTGGCCCATCGTGATCCACCCTTGAGAAAGGTATCCCAGGTGCTCATCCGGTACGCGCACAAACTCGATCAGAACGCGCGCTGTCCCGTAAATCACCAGGAAGAGCCCGGAAGGCGCAAGCCGCGGACGCGGCCGTGACGTAAACCACCACAGCAGCACGAACAGCACCAGTCCCTCCAAAAAAGCTTCGTAAAGCTGGGAAGCGTGGCGCACCTGGCCATCGACCTGAAACCCCCACGGCACGGTTGTGGTCTTGCCCCAGAGCTCACCGTTGATGAAGTTACCGATCCGTCCGGCCAAGAGCCCGATGCCGGGCAACGGGGCGCCGAAATCGAAGACATCGCCGATGTTGCGTCCTTGGCGAACCGCGAAAACCGCTATGGCGGCCAGCACGCCGAGGAGTCCGCCGTGAAAGGACATCCCGCCTTCCCAGATCTTCAACGGATACCAGGGATCGTTCTCCCAATAGCTCAGGCCGTAGAACAGGACGTAGCCGATGCGCCCGCCAAGGATCACCCCCAGCATCGCGTAGAACACGAAATCGTCGACATCGTTCGCTTTCCAAGTCGAACCGGGACGCGCGGCTCTGATGCGTGCGAGCCACCAGCCGGCCCCGAACCCGATGAGGTACATGATCCCGTACCAGTGCACCTTGACCGGGCCAATCTCAATCGCGATGGGGTTAAAGCCGTGATATGGCAGCATGGGCGAAAGTGTAGCCGTTTCGCCCCGCGAGCGGCATGTCTCAGCAGCCGCGGGGCACGCGTCGCTGACCGCGCGCTTTCATCCTCAGGACCGCGACGCGACTACGCGTCCTCGCGGATGACCCGGCAGAAGAACGCCTTTAAATAGCGCGTCTCGGCAATTGCCGGGTGCACAGGATGGTCTGCCGATTGCCCGCCAGTCTCGAGAATCTGCACGAACCGGCCGCTATGCCGCGCCGCGGTCTGGATCGCCCCGGAAAGCTCATCGCCCGTGAGGTGGTATGAACACGAGCAGGACACGAGGAGCCCGTCACCGTCGATGAGGTTGAGCGCAAGCTGATTGAGCTTGCGATATGCGGCGATGCCCTGCGGGATATCTTTCTTCCGCTTAATGAACGCCGGTGGATCCAGGATCACCACATCGAAGCGCTTGCCCTCTTCGCGCAATTGCTTCATCGCAGCAAAGGCATCCGCACGCATGATCTCAATCTCAACTTCATTCGCTTTTGCGTTCTGGCGCGCGAAGCTCAGTGCAAGCTCCGAGGAATCAACGCAGCGCGCCGAAGCGGCGCCGTTCTTCAGCGCCGTAATCGCCCAGGCACCCGCGTAGCTGCAGACGTCGAGCACACGCGCTGCGCGGGGCAGATAGCTTAAGAGGCGGCGGCGGTTCGCTGTTTGATCGTAGAACCAGCCGGTCTTCTGACCCTCATGCAGGGGAGCAGTAAAACGCAGACCCGACTCCACCACTTCGACTTGATCCGGAACCGTTCCGAATGCGACCTCGACGTATTCCGCAAGCTGCTCGAGATCGCGCGCCCCCGAATCGTTCTTCCACAGAAGTCCTGCCGGCTTCAGGACCTCACGCACCGCTTCTTCGACGTCGCCCTTGAGCGCCTCCATGCCGGCCGTTGAGATCTGTCCCACGACAATCTGCCCATAACGATCGAGCACGAGGCCCGGCAATGCATCGGACTCTCCGAAAACCACGCGGTCGAACGGCTCGGCGCCGAGCCGCTTGCGCAGCGCAAGCGCGACTTTCAACCGCTCGATGATGAGCGCGCGATCGAGCCTTTGCGCGGGATTCCTACCAACAATGCGTGCGCAGATGAGTGCATGCGGGTTCACATAGGCAAGCCCCAGAAACTGCTCGCGATCGGACTGGATTTGGACTGCGCACCCCGTCTTGAAGCTGACAAGCGGAGTCGCCGCGTTATCGATCTCGTTGCTGAACACCCACAGATGGCCCGCCCGGATACGCCGGTCTTCGCCGCGCTTGAGCCGCAACGCTGGCAGTGGCGGAGAAATTGCAGAATTAGGCATTTTATGGGGATCGATGCGAGCGGCAGCGGGCGAAAGTATACAGAACACCATGGCAAAGCCCGCGTGTTCGCGTCGCGCGATGCAATCGCGAACACCGACCTATAGGCCAAGCGACTTCAGGCGCAAGCCAGTTTGAATTCTTCCGCGAAGCGCAATCGAAGAGTATATCGGAGAAACAAGACACAAATGTTCCGGCGTAGGTCCGCTGCGTATCCCATTGCCTGCAAATCGACAGGCCAATTTATATGTGCAACACGGTGACCTGAGGTAGCCCCGCCGGCTGCCAATATTGACATGTAAACCCGTGATGTGTTGAATGAAGGAGAGTGAAACATATTCGCGTTCCTAGCTACATTATGCTGTCGCTTTGGGACACTCTTGCATCACCAAAAAAAGAAGCATTCGCGGTGACTCTTAGACAGCGCGTTATTCTGGTAATTGCTGCCTCAGCCGCCTTGTTTTCTGCAGGTATTGCCGCCCCCAGGGAACCGCCCGTTGATACAGCGGCACCCGATTTCCACGTGACCACATTTGACGGCTCAAAGTTCAGTCTGGCCGATTTTAAGGGCCAAGTATTGGTCCTTAATTTTTGGGCGACTTGGTGTGCGCCATGCAAGAAAGAGCTCCCGATGCTGGATGCATTTTATCGGCTTCAGAAACAGGCGGGCCTGCGGGTCCTCGCCGTGACAACGGATCGCTCGCCGCCACTAAGTCAGCTTAAGGCACTCGCCACTGCGCTAGCCATTCCGGTGGTGCGCCGCTTTAAAGGTGATTATGGCCCGCTGAAAGGTCTGCCGACCAATTACGTCATCGATCGCGAAGGTATCGTGCGCTACGGAAAGGCCGGTGCGTTCACACTTGCTGACATGCATGCAATTCTCGAGCCTCTGCTGCGCGAGCACGTATCTGCGAGTAGCCCCGGGGCGAGCATCGAAACACAATAGGCTGCGCAAGGTATTGCGCGCGGCGTCAAAGAAGCGTGCCGTCTTAGCAATCTGCTTTTGGCGCCGGCCGATTCCAATAGCGCATCAATCAAGGAAGTTCAATGCCATGCGGGCACCGCGCGGGCCGTCGGTTAGGTGACTGAATCGCTGTGGGCCGTCCTAACGGCAGCCGAAGCATTACACTTATCACTTCCACCCGACGCCGGGCGCTCCTCGAGCACGGTTGCGCTTGAGCGCGCCGCCACGTTTATTAGCCCTTCACAACAGGCGTTCTGGCTGAAAACTGACCGATCGTAATAGTCTTATCGCAAAACAAATGAAAACTAGACATCTAAATGAAGACGGCGCGCCGAAGTACACGAATCGCTTGATTCACGAGACAAGCCCGTATTTGCAAGACCACGCTCACAATCCCGTGGATTGGTATCCGTGGGGCGAAGAAGCCCTTAAGCGAGCCCGAGATGCGAGTAAGCCAGTACACTTAAGCGTAGGCTACGCAGCATGCCACTGGTGCCACGTTTTGGCGAGCGAGAGTTTTGAAGACGAAAGTACTGCGCAGCTCCTGAATGAGAATTTCATCAATATCAAAGTCGATCGGGAAGAGCGCCCGGATATCGACCGCATTTATCAGATAGCGCAACAAATGCTGACGCAGCGATCCGGCGGCTGGCCGCTCACGATGTTCCTGATGCCTGAAGATCAGCGGCCGTTTTTTGGCGGCACCTACTTTCCGAATACGCCACGTCACGGTATGCCGTCATTCCGGGAGGTGCTGCTTCGCGTGGCTGAGTATTACCGCGAGCACAAGCCTGCACTGCGCGAGCAATGCGAGGCGCTCATATGCGCTTTCGAAGAACTCAATCCGCGGTCGATAGCAGCCGACGCAACACTCTCGTGCGCACCGCTTGATCTCGCCCGGCGGCGCTTGGGCGAGACATTTGATGCTGACTTTGGCGGCTTTGGCGGAGCTCCCAAGTTTCCGCACCCGGGATCGATCGAACGCTTGTTGCGCGACTGGAGCGCAACCGCGGGACAATCCGCGGCGGACCTACAGGCTCTAGACATGGCGACGCTCAGCCTGCGTCGCATGGGCGAAGGCGGCATCAACGACCAGCTGGGCGGCGGCTTTTCCCGCTACAGCGTCGACGCCAAATGGATGATCCCGCACTTCGAGAAGATGCTGTACGACAACGGCTCGCTGCTCGCGGTGTACGCCGAGGCCGCACTTGCTACCGGCGACAGCTTTCATCGGCAGATTGCAACGAGCACCGCTGAATGGGCGATGCGAGAAATGCAATCCGCGGAGGGCGGCTACTTCTCAAGCTTCGATGCTGACTCACAAGGCCACGAAGGCAAGTTCTATGTCTGGGACTTGGAAGAAGCGCGAGGCGCGCTAACAGCGGATGAATTCAAAGTATTCGCGCCACGCTTTGGTCTTGACCGCGCGGCGAATTTTGAGGGTCGCTGGCACCTGCATGTCTATCAGTCGATCGAGAAGCTCGCGGCAAGTACAAAGCATTCGAGCGCGGAGGTTGGCTCCCTCCTGGACAGCGCGCGCCTGAAGCTCCTGGCGATCCGTCAGAAGCGAGTCTGGCCGGCGCGCGATGACAAGATCCTGGTGTCCTGGAACGCACTCATGATTCGCGGCATGGCGATGGCAGGGCGTGCATTTGGACGCAAGGATTTCGAGGAGTCCGCAACCCGCGCACTGGATTTCATTCGCAGCACAATGTGGCGGGGCGGCCGCTTGCTTGCGACTTACAAGGACCATCGCGCGCATCTGAACGCCTATCTTGATGACTACGCCTATCTTGCGGATGCGATTCTCGAACTTCAGCAGGTGCGCTTCCGCGCTGATGAGCTTGCTTTCGCGCAGGAACTTCTCGAGGTGCTGCTCAAGCACTTTGAAGACCCTGCGGCAGGCGGCTTCTTCTTCACGTCCGAAGACCACGAAACACTCATGCACCGCTCAAAATCCTTGAGCGATGACGCCACCCCCGCCGGTAACGGCATCGCCGCATTCGCCTTGCAGCGCATGGGGTATCTGTTGGGTGAGACACGTTATCTCACAGCCGCCGAACGCACCCTGCGCGCGGCGTGGCCAGCTCTTGAGAGATATCCGCAGGCGCACACGAGCCTGCTGCTTGCGCTCGAGGAGCTCGAGAACCCCACCGAGATTGTGATCCTAAGGGGCAGTAGCAGCCCAATCGAAGCGTGGCAGCGCGAGCTCGCCAAGCTCTATGCACCACGTCGCCTCGTGCTGGCAATACCTGCCGACGCTTCGGATCTGCCGCCGGCGCTCAAGGATAAGGCGCCGAAGGGAGAGGCGATCGCCTACGTCTGTCGCGGCACCACCTGCTCGGCACCCATCAATTCGCTAAGCGCTCTAATGCAAGACCTCGGCGACAGCGCGCGCAACGTATTTGAGGTTTCCGGCACTTAAGCCCGCGATATTGATACGGCTATCGTTGGTCATGTAGATGTGATGGCTTTCACGCATGGCGCGCACCTGCGCCACATCGATCCCAAGCAACGAAAACATGCCGTGCTGGCGCGTGATGCAGCTGAAGTCGCGCTCGGGACACGCGGCAGTCAGTTGCTGCACGAACTCGCGGCGCAGCCCCGCCATGCGCACACGCATCACATCGACTTCCTCGAGCCACGCCTTGCGTAGCGGATCGTTACCCAGAATTTCCTGCACGATGGCTGCACCGTGATCCGGCGGCATCGAATACATCGTGCGGGCGATGCGCGCCAGGTGACTCAGCGCCGCATCGCTGCCGGAGGCTGAAGCGGTAATAGCGTGCAACGCACCGGTGCGCTCGCGATAGAGGCCAAAGTTCTTTGAGCACGACACTGCAATCAGAACTTCCGGCAACTCCGCGGCAAAGAGCCGGATTCCAAATGCGTCCTCCGCAAGGCCGCGGCCCAAGCCCTGATAGGCCATATCGATGAACGGCAGCAGCGCGCCGCGTTTGAAGACGGGAAGGAGCTCACGCCATTGCGCGTCGGTGAGATCCGCGCCGGTCGGGTTATGGCAGGACGCGTGCAACAGCACGACGCTGCCTGACGGCAGCGCAGCCAGGGCTTGCGTCATCCGATCAAAGTCGACGCCGCCGCTTGCCGCGTCGTAGTAGGGATAGCTCGCAAGCTTCAGACCCGAGCCGCCGAGGAGCGGCGCGTGGTTGGCCCAGGTGGGCGCGCTCATATGCACAACTGATTGCCCCACAGAGCTCTTGATGAGCTCTGCGCCGAGTCGCAGCGCCGCACAGCCTCCGGCAGTTTGAATCGTCCGCACCCGCCCGGCGGTGAGTGCCAGGTGCGCGTCGCCCAGGACCACTGTTTCGAGCGCACTATTGAACGCGGCATTGCCGATGGGCGAGACGTACGACTTAGTCGTCTGCGTGGCGAACACCGCCGCTTCCGCGCGCCGCACGGCAGTGAGAATCGGGGTCGCGCCATGCTCATCGCGATAGACCCCAACGCCCAAATCCACCTTGCCGGGATCGCCATCCGTGCGGTATGCGGCCATGAGGCCAAGGATTGCGTCTTCTGGCAAACGCTCGAGGCTTTCGAACATGGAAGGCTCAGCTAAAGATTAGGGGGAGGCGAGTTTACCCGGTCCGGGAGGCTCTCGAGGCGGGTGCATTTCGAGACCTGCCGCACACTCCGTTCGACGCCTCAAGATCGAGCCCCCCCGATCGACACAGGAAAAGCCGCGCTGCAGTGCGGCGGCATCCTACTCATCGCGGTTGCAAATGACTCAAATCGTCGGCTCAGTGGTCGTGATCGGATGCGTCGTGGGGGGGGTTCCTCATACAGGGGAGCAGTATCCTCCTCCTCTGGCACCCGTCCGAAATCATGATCATCGTCGGCTCCGCGTTCGGTGCGCTCCTGACCAGCAATCCGCTCAAGGTCGTCAAGGACTCCTGGCTACTCCTCGCTCTCGCAGCTGAGCCGGCTGCCGGTCGACGAGCTCAAGATCGACCGCTCGCTAATCGCACACGCGCACGCGCGGCCGGACGATGCGATGATCGTGACTTCAACCATTGAGCTTGCTCACCGCATGGGATTGCGCGTCGTGGCAGAGGGCGTTGAAGATGTCGAGGCGTGGAATTTCCTGCGTCGACTGGGCTGTGATCTGGCACAGGGATTTCTCATTAGTAAGCCCCTACCCTCGCAGGAGGTCATAGCGTTCGTCAGCCGCGCAAACCGTATGCTGCAGGATTCTGACTCAACACAGCTGCAGATGCGGGCGCTTGAGCAACTGGCGGCGAGCAGCCGCTGATGGCGCTCGAATTTCGCGCGCCGTGGAGCCGCTCGCTGAAGACGGCCTCGCGCATTGCAGTCCTCATATTGCTCGGCACCGCGGCGGCCGGGATCCTCTTGATGCCCGCGCGCATGCCGCTGTTGCGCGTCCTGCTGGCGGGCCTGCCGGCCGGAGTGTTGGTGAGCGCGCTAGTCTTCATGGTATCCGGCTACACCCTGACTGCAACCGCGCTCGAAGTGCGGCGGCCACTCTGGACGACCACGTTCGCGCTTTCCGACCTCATATCGGTCGCGGGCGATGCCGAGGCATTGCAGGGCTCGCTGCGTCTCTTTGGCAATGGTGGCTTATTTTCCTTCAGCGGAATTTTCTGGAACCGCAGACTCGGGCTCTTTCATGCCTACGGCACCGATCCGGGTCGCGCCGTGGTTCTGAAGTTTCGTAAGCGCACGATCGTCATCACGCCGGATGATACGCAGCGCTTCATCGTGCGCGTACGCACGCATCTTGCGAGCGTGGCAACTCAGTGACTGCTGCGGATGCAGCACCCCTTGCGGATGTCGGAGCGCAAGTGGCAGGCGCGCCTGGCGACAGAGCGCTTGTGCGCCGCGCCCCAACGCGCAACGAAGCCTCAGATCTTCAAGATGACTTTGCCAGTCGTCTCGCGGCTCTCGAGCGCGCGGTGCGCTTCGGCCACGTCTCTCAGGGGAACCTCGCGATCGACGCGCACCGATAATTTATCGCCGCGCAGCCAATTAAAGAGCTCCGCCGCGCGCCTCAGCAACTCAGCGCGTGTGGCGACATAGTGGGCAAGGGTCGGCCGTGTCAGATACAGCGAGCCCTTCTGGTTGAGCACTTGCGGGTTAAACGGCGGCACCTCGCCACTTGATTGCCCAAACAGCACTAACAGGCCGCGCGGCGCGAGGCAATTAAGGCTCTGCTCGAAGGTGGTGCGACCGACGGAGTCGTACACCACTTCAACGCCGCGGTTGTCGGTAAAGCGCTTCGTTTGCGCAACGAAATCCTGCTGCGTGTACAGGATCACATGGTCAGCACCCGCACCGCGGGCTAGTGCCGCCTTGTCCTCGGTCGACACCGTGCCGATGACTTTTGCGCCGCGCAGTTTGGCGATCTGACACAGGAGAAGTCCCACGCCGCCGGCGGCCGCGTGCACGAGCGCCGTATCGCCTGCCTTCAGCGAGTAGGTCGAGGTTGAAAGGTAATGCGCCGTCAAACCCTGTAGCATGAGCGCGGCCGCAGTGCGGGTCGAGACGCTGTCCGGCAGCCGCACCAGTCGATCGGCCGGCGCCACCGTGCGCTCCGCGTACGCGCCCTGAACTCCCTGATAGGCGACGCGATCACCGGACTTGAAGTCGCTGACGTCCGATCCAACAGCCACCACGATCCCCGCCGCCTCCGTCCCGAGCGTAAACGGCACGGGAATCGGGTACGTGCCTGCCCGCTGGTACACATCGAAGAAGTTGACGCCAGCAAACTCGAGCGCGACTAGAACCTGTCCGCGTTCCGGGCGCGGGTCCGGGACGTCCATGTAACGCAAAGCCTCGCGTCCGCCGGGCTTTACAACACGAATGGCTTTCATGTTTTAGTCGTCTGCTTGCCAAAATCGACGGCTGTCGTGTTGCCGCCGCAGAGAAGTACACCAACGCGCTCGCCCGCGCGTGGCTCATAACGCGCCGACAGCAATGCGGCGAAGGCTGCCGCGCCGCCAGGCTCGGTCACGATCCGCAATGTATCCCACAGAATCTGCTGCGCCGTCTGAATCGAGTCGTCTGATACCAGAATAACGCGCTCCACATGACGTTGCGCGATCGGGAACATCAGTGCACCGACCTGCTTTGGCGCGAGCGAGTCGGCAGCAATGCCGCCGGCTTCGGCATCCACCGGCCGTCCAGCCGCAAGCGCGCGCTCGAGGGTGGGCGCGGCTTGCGGCTCGACGCCGATGATACGAACATCTCCGGCATACCAGGCTGCTATGCCGCCGATGAGTCCGCCGCCGCCGACCGCCACGAGAAGCGTATCAAGCTGCGCGCCTTGCGCTTCAAACTCCAAGCCCACCGAACCTTGACCTAGCAGCGTCTCCACCTGATCGAAGGCGTGTACCTGCAAAGCCCCGCACGCCCTCGCCCACAGTTCGCTTGCTGCGAGTGCATCCGCGTAGCGCTCACCGGCCACAATGAGATCGGCGCCCAAGTCGCGAATCCGCGCCATCTTTACAGGTGAGGCAATGCTCGGCACAAAGATCCGTGCCGGCTTCCGCAAGCGCCTCGCGGCATAAGCAACCGCGACGCCGTGATTGCCGCCTGATGCAGCGACAACCCCGGCCGCGGGCACTTCACGCAGCAGCAGGTTCGCGAACGCGCCGCGCGCCTTAAACGAGCCGGCGTGCTGCAACAGCTCCAGCTTGAAAAGCGCGCGAAATGCGCCGAGTCCAAAGTCCGCGCCCTCGACCTCGATGACCGGCGTCTTGCGAATGAAAGGCTCGATGACCCTGTGGGTAGCGGCAATGCGCTCCCGATTGATGCCCGACTGCTGCATGACTGCGCCCCGATGCCTTGGCGCGCTAGCGCGCGCCGCGGTCGATCTCTACCGCAGCGCCCATGGGCAGCGCGGCAACCGCGATGGTGGTGCGCGCCGGATAAGGCGCATCAAACTGCCGCGCGTACACTGCATTCATCCTTGCAAAGTCGTTCCTATCCCTAAGATACACACCGCCGCGCACGACCTCGGCGAGTGTCTTGCCCGCTGCGCGCAGCACCGCGCGAATATTGACAAACACCTGCTCGATCTGCGCCGTCACATCTGCCGCGATGAGCATGCCGCTCGCGCGAGCCGCCCCGATTTGACCGCTTATGGACAGCAGCTCTGCAACACGCACGGCTGCTGCGAAGGGGCCTATCGGCGGTGCAAGCTGTTGGCTGACGATTGCTTCTCTTAGCATACAATACTGCCCACGATCGCTTCGGCGGAAGCGCGGCTGGCGCTTGCGCACAAGCCAATTATTGAATAGTTTACTTCGTCTGCTTTCTAAATGATACTTAGCCAAGTGACTAAATGTCAACATGAACACTGAGCGGACGCTGCGCGCAATCGCGAACCCGACGCGCCTGCAAATCCTGGCGTGGCTGCGTTCCCCGAGCAGGCATTTTCCGCCCCAGGTTGATGGCGATCGCATCCGCGATGGCGTCTGCGGAGCGCACATGGCGCAAAAGTTGGGCGTCAGTCATCCAACTGTGAGCGAACACCTTAAGATCCTGTCAGCGGCGGGACTCATTCATGGCACGCGTATCAAACAATGGACATTCTACCGACGCGACGAGGCGCGGATCAAAGAATTGAAGGCGCGGCTGCTCGCCAAGATTTGATTTCTGCAGTCACCAAGGCGCGCGCCGCAAGCTATTTGAGGTTGGCCCATAAGTGCGCGCACGGTGGCACCGGTGTAGTCGCTGCCGGCCGCGCAAATGCCGTCACGTGCCGCGCAACCTCTGGATCTCTAAACGTTCGTGCGCGCGCGGACGCGAATCGGACGATTTAGCCTCAGGCAAGATCGGCGAGCAACGCCGGCACGTGACGGCGCACGAGGGCGTTGTGGGCCTGCCACGCGTCTTTGGCATCCAGCTCCTGCATAAATTTGACCTCACCGGCCACGAGCACGGCGACCGGCAGACCGTCGCGATACAAGAGCCGGTTGCCGGTGAGCGCGGGCAGCCGAGCGCCCGGCGTCAGGATACCAATAAGGTTCAACGGGTCAGCTGCGGACAGCGACAGCATCGCGCCATCGAGCGCCTTGCGGCGGATGTCCCGCAGCAGACCGACCGCGTCGGGAGTCGCGTATTGCTCGCCGGAAAATCCCGCAACGAATCGTCCGCCGCGAATCTCGCCGCGCGCCTCGAGCCGTCGGCACGAGCGCAACAGGTCCCGCCACGGCGGCAGCCAGTCCGCTTCGCGCGCGAGCACGCTCCAAAAGAGCACTCCCCAGCGGCGCAGCAGGATGCGCACGACATGCTCGACGGGATCGCCGTCTGCGCCTGCGAGGCGAGCCTCTACTGCCGGCAATGCTGGCCGGCGCACGAGTGACCAGCGCCCAGCGTCCGCCATGCCAAAAACGGCAAGCCGCCGCCGGCGTGGCGTGCCGCCTGCGGACTTTCTGCGATCCGCGGGTACCAGAAGTGCCCGTAATCCGCCGAAGCTGTCCGAGTTCACGAGCCCGAGCGCGACGAGCTCGGCGAGTCCCGCTTCGACCTGAGTGGGCAAAAGACGCGCACTGTCGACGAGATCGTCAAAGAACGAGGCGCCTTCGCTCGCGAGACAGTCGGCGATCGCGCGTGCGCTGGCGGTCAGCTGATGCGAATGCAGCGCAGTCGTGAACCCCGACCACACCTTAAGATTGCGTCTGGTGATGAGTGCGATCGGTGTCGCGCGCACCGGCGCCGCACCGCGTTCGGGATCGGCTGCGCGCGCTGCCAAGCGCGTCCACACGAACCGGCCGGCGAGACAATGTTCGTCAAGCCACGCCGGCTCGTACTCAGTGATGCGCGCCGGAAGTATTTCGGTCTCCCAGGCCCCTGCCGGCAGCTCGCATCCTTCGAGCTGCCCCAGGACGGCAGCGACCGCATCCGGACCTTGCATGCGCGCGGCCGGTGCTACGCGCTGCCATTCAATAAGGAAGCGTACAAAGTCGCGCGCCGCCACGGGCTCGATCTCGGCGCGCAGCCGGTTGACCGTATAGCGATGAATGCGCGCAAGGAGTCGCCGCTCGCACCACTCATCACCGCTCGCACCGGGGGTAAAGCGTCCGCGCAAGGCAAAGCCTTCCGCTTGCAGCGCCAGCAGTGCACGCTCAATATTTGTCACCGCGATACCCAATGCGGCAGCAATCGCCTGCGCCGTGACCGGCCCTAGTCCTTCGAGTCGACCGCGCACGATCTCGACCCACGAAGCCTCGCGCGTCGCATCGGCGCTTAACGCCCCAAATAGCTCGCGCCGCTCCGCCGCGATCCACACGTCGGTGCCGTGCGCGGGCGCAACCTTGAGAACACGCAGGTCGGCGGCGAGCGTTTCGATCAGTACCGGCCATGCCGGATTCGCGCCGACTTCCTCGACCGTCAAAAAGCCGAGCCACAGGAGTGCATCGTGCAGCTCATCAGGAGTGGACGCATCCGGCCACGCCTGCGTGCGCACGCGCTTGATGGCTTCGGGATCAAGCCTACCGATGTCGGCGGCGCTTTCGGGATCGAGCCAGCGGCGGCTCATCACCGCCTGAGTACGCCGCTCTTCAAGCGGCGCATCATCGAGGTAGGCGTAGGGGCGCGCGGAAAGCACCTCGAGCGCAAGCGGCGAAGGCTCCGTAAGGTCACGCGCCACGACGCGGATCGTGCCCGCCTCGAGCGCACGCAGCAGGCGCTCAAAACCCTCGATGTCCATCGCCTCTTCCAGGCAGTCGCGCACCGCCTGCGCGACGAGCGGATGTTCGGGAATCTCAAGCTCGCCGCTTAAATTTTCAGCGCAGGCCACCTGATCAGGAAACACGCCCGCCAGGAGATCCTCAGCGTTCATGCGTGCGATCTGCGGAGGCACCTTCTTGCCGCCGCGGTAGCGCGGCAATGCGAGTGCGACCCCGGCAACCCAACGCCAGCGCACGCCAAACATGGGTGCGGCGCACAGCGCCTGCACGAGAATCGCCCGCACGCTCTGCGAATGCAAATAGTGCGCGGCATCCTCGAGATCAAAACTGTGCGCGCTCGTAAGCGACAGCACGAGGTTATCTTCGGTCGCAGCGGCCTGAAGCTCGAAATTGAACTTGCGGCAGAAGCGCTTCCGCAAGGCGAGCCCCCAGGCGCGGTTCACGCGGCTGCCAAACGGCGTGTGGATGACGAGCTGCATGCCGCCCGCCTCATCAAAGAAGCGCTCGAAGATGACGGTGTCCTGCGTTGGCAAACAACCCAATGCCGCGTACGCGCTGCCAAGATAAGCCGCAAGCTGCGCAGCTTCAGGCGCGCCCAACCCCACCTCATCGGTGAGCCAGGCGAGTGCGGCGTCCGCACCGCGCGCGAGCGCCTTTTCGAACTCGCGCCGCAACCGCGATACCGCGAAAGAGAGCGCATCGCTTCTGCCCGGCGCCTCACCAAGCCAGAAAGGAATCGTCGGCGGCTGGCCGCGCGCATCCTCCACACGCACGGTACTGCGCTCGACGCGCAGGATGCGATACGAGGTGTTGCCCAGCTGAAACACGTCGCCCGCGAGGCTCTCGACCGCGAAGTCCTCGTGCACGGTACCCACGATATGCGACTCCGGCTCGAGCATCACCTGGTAGTCGGCGTTGTCGGGAATCGTGCCGCCGGAGGTGAGCGCCGTGAGCCGCGCGCCGCGCCGCGGCCGGAGCATGTGATGAATGGCGTCATGATGAATGAGCGCGCCATGGCGGCCACGGCGCGTGCTGAAACCTTCCGCGAGCATGCCGATAACCGCATCGAAATCGGGCCTCGGAAGGTCCCGATAGGGATAGGCGCGCCGCACGAGTTGATACAGCCCCTCCTCTTGCCACTCCTGTGCGGACACTTCGGCGGTCAATTGCTGCGCGAGCACGTCGAGTGCGGCGCCCGCAACCTGCAATTCGTCGAGCTCACCGCGGCGCACGGCATCGAGGAGGGCTGCGCACTCGACGAGGTCGTCGCGCGACAACGGAAAGATACGGCCCTTGGAAGTGCCGCCTACCGTATGGCCCGCACGTCCGACGCGCTGCAGAAACGCATTGATGGAGCGCGGCGAGCTTAACTGGCAAACAAGGTCGACGTCGCCGATGTCTATTCCCAGTTCAAGTGAAGCGGTCGCGACCAGAGCCTTTAATTCGCCGCGTTTCAGGCGCTGTTCCGCATCGAGGCGCCGCTCCTTGGCGAGGCTGCCGTGATGCGCCGCGACGTGCTGGTCACCCAAACGTTCGGAGAGATGCCGCGCGGCACGCTCGGCGAGCCGCCGTGTATTGACGAATACGAGAGTGGTGCGGTGCTCGCGGATGAGCTCCGCCAGGCGATCGTAAACCTCCGTCCACACCTGCCCTGACATCACCGCCTCGAGCGCTGAGCGCGGCACCTCGATCGCAAGATCCCGCGCGCGCGCGTGCCCCATGTCAACAATCGTGCAGCTGCCCTCGCCGTCGAGCCGTTCGGCACCGACGAGAAGCCGCGCGACTGCGGCAATGGGCTTTTGTGTTGCGGATAAGCCGATGCGCGTTAAGTTGCCCGCAGTGAGCGCGCGCAGCCGCTCGAGCGATACCGCAAGATGCGCGCCGCGCTTGTTGCCGGCGAGCGCATGAATTTCATCCACGATCACCGTGTGCGTCGTCGCAAGCGTCTTTCGGCCCGACTCCGAGCCTAAGAGGATGTAGAGCGACTCCGGAGTGGTGACAACAATATGTGGCGCACGGCGGCGCATACTTGCGCGCTCGTGCTGCGGAGTATCGCCGGTGCGCACCAGCGTGCGGATCTCGACATCGGGCAGCGACAGCGCACGCAGCTCATCGCGGATGCCGGCAAGTGGCGCTTCAAGATTGCGGCGAATGTCGTTCGACAATGCCTTAAGCGGCGATACGTAGACGACCTGCGTCGCATCGGTCAGATCACCCCGCAACCCACGGCGCACCAGCTCATCGATGGCCGTGAGGAATGCGGCGAAAGTTTTGCCCGACCCGGTGGGTGCTGCGATCAGTACATGTTTTGCGGCCCGGATTGCAGGCCAGGCTTGTTCTTGCGCGGGTGTCGGCGCGTCGAAGGTGCGGCGGAACCAGGCGGCGACTGCGGGATGAAACGCCTCTAGGACGCTAATATCTGACCTCGACGCGGTGCAAGGGATCAGGTGGCGTCAACTGCGGAGCAACCGTTCCGACATGCGACACCGCGCTGAACGCATCGCGCAATCGCAGATATACCGGCGGCGAGGCCTCCATCCGTAGCGGTGCAGGCTCGGGCACCCGATGCGCAGGCTCGCTTGCAGTGTTAATCACGAAGGGCGCGGCGCGATGTACTGCGGCAAGCTCGGCAGGTACGTTCGTCTCCTCCGGCGTCAGCAACAAACCCCAGGTGCGCATCCACCGCCCAAGCTTAGGTCCGCTCGTCCACACCGCGAGCAGCACCGAGAAGAGAAGGCCCGCGAGCACCGGCATGATCCACCAGATAAACCGTGGCGCGCAGTAGAGAATGACGGCGCCCCACACAATGCCGAGGACGACATGGAACGCATGCCGCCGCATGGCCTCACCGTAGGAGAGGCCGCGATCGGAGCGCGGTTGGGAGTTCCAGGTGACCGCCTTGCCTGCTGCCGCGCGCACGACGAACATCGAGTGATACACCATCATTACCGGCGCGAGCAGCATGCTGAAGATCTGCTCGACGAATAGGCTCGCGGCGAGTCGCCCCACACCCCCGAAGCCGCGCCGTAAGGAACGGTTGGTGAGGGCCAGTGTCGCACCCAGGAGCTTTGGCAGCAGGAGCACGATGATTGTCAGCAGGAGGAGCATCGCAATCTCATGCGGACGCGATATGGGCCAGTCCGGAAAAAGGCTGCGCTCGCCAGGCTGAAAATACACAGGCTCGTTCATCGCCTCCATGCAGGTGATGATCGAGCTCACCACGAGGATGGCAAACCACATGGGCGAGGTGAGGTACGAGAGAATGCCGGTCAGCATGTGCAGGCGCGACAGCCAGCGCAGTCCCTTCAGCGGCAGAACCCGCATGTGCTGCAGATTTCCCTGTGTCCAGCGCCGATCGCGCGCCGCGAAATCAATGACATTCGACGGCACCTCTTCCCAATTGCCGCCAAGATCAGGCACCAGCCACACCTCATAGCCGGCTCGGCGCATGAACGCGGCCTCGACGAAGTCGTGGCTCAGGATCTCACCGCCAAGCGGTGCGACACCCGGAAGCTCGGGCAGAGCGCAGAAGGCTGCAAACGGCCGCATCCGCAAAATAGCGTTGTGGCCCCAGTAATTGCCGCCGCCCAGCTGCCAGAACGCAAGCCCGCTTGAGAGCATTGGACCGTTCAAGCGTGCGGCGAACTGAATCATGCGCGCGAACAGCGTTTCGCGGCCGGCCGGCAGGGGCAGGCCCTGGATGATGCCCGCTTGCGGATGCGCGTCCATGAGCCGCGCGAGTGTCACGAGCGCCTCTCCGCTCATGATGCTGTCGGCATCCACGACCACGAAATACTCGTACGCACCGCCCCAATTGCGCACGAAATCGGCAACGTTGCCCGCCTTTCTGCCGCTGTTTTCGGCGCGGCGCCGATAGAAAATCCGCCCGTCGGCGTCGTAACGCGCCACGAGTGCGCGCCAAGCGCGCTCCTCAGCCGCACCGATCTCCTCAGAGCGCGTATCGGAGAGTATGAAGAAATCGAACGCGGCCGCATCGGACTGCGCCATAAGCGAAGTCCAGATCGCGCTGATGCCGGCCGCCACCCGCTCGACTTCCTCGTTATAAATGGGCATGACGATCGCCGTGCGCGCGACGAGCGCACGACCTGCCACCTCGCGAGAACTGATCACGGCCGTGTCACGGCCGATGATTTTGACGACGAAACCCGCGACCGCCGTCCAAAACGCCCCGGCAATCCACGTAAACAGCATGGCGAACAAGACGAGCGCGATGGTCTTGAGCACCGTCAAGCCATTGGCCTTGAGAATGTTGAACATGAGGCTGGTCGCGAAACCGGACGAGGCGAATGTGAAGAGAAAGAACAGAGCCCGACGGTAGGTCGCCTGGTGGCGTTGACGGGCGCTCGGTACGTAGTTCAGGGGTTCCATAGGTATGTCCACGTATCCGTCAATGGTTCGCCGTACAACAGAAGGAAACAATGCATATCGGCCGGCTTTGTGCCATCCGGCGTATACCGAAAGGCGACGCGCCAGGCGCCGGTCTCGAGGATTCGCGCAACCGTGACATTATCGATCTGTCCGTGACTCGCCGTCACCTCGGCTTTCACCAGCTGCGAAGGCGCAAGGTCCCCTAAGGGCCCGCCGGCGAAGTCGACCGTAAAGCGCCGCCGCCCATGTGAGGTGTTGACTCCCGGGGTGGCACTCCCGGTGCGCGTCGCCATTACCTTGCCCGCGGGCGGCCAAATCGGCGATTCGGAATACGCTGACAGCAGATAGGAAAACTTTACCGACTGATGCGCCTTCACCGGGGCGGTCGGTACCCAGTAAGCAACGATGTTGTCGTTGATTTCCTCGTCGGTCGGGATCTCAACAAGCTCAACGCCGCCGTCGCCCCAGTCGCCGTGCGGCTCAATCCAGTAGCTCGGTCGTGCCTGAAAGCGCGACTCGCTGTCCTGGTAGTGATCGAAGTTGCGGTCGCGCTGGCTGAGACCGAAGCCGTGCGGGTTCTTATCCATCAAGCGACTGACGCGCAGCTCGTGCGGATTGGACAGTGGCCGCCACAGCCATTGCCCGCTGCCGGTCTCGGACATCAGCCCGTCGCTGTCGTGCACCTCAGGCCGAAAGTCATCGAAATGCCGGCCTGAATGATCCTCGCCGAACAAAAACATCGACGTCAGCGGTGCGATGCCGAGCTTCTCTATGTCTTTTCGCGGATAAATCTCGCCCGTAACCTCGACTTGCGTTGTCGACCCCGGGCGGACGTCAAAACGGTATGCGCCTGTGAGGCTATCGCTGTCGAGAAGTGCATAGATCGTGAGGGTGCGCTGCTCGGACGTCGGGCGCACGAACCAGAAATCCGTGAAGGAAGGAAATTCCTCGCCGCCGACGGTCGCGGTATTGATCGCAAGGCCGCGGGCTGAAAGTCCGTAGCCTTGTCGTCGGCCGAGCACCTTGAAGTACGACGCGCCCAAGAAGACGGCGAGCTCGTCTTTGTACATCGACGTATACAGTGGGTAGTGCACGCGGAAGCCTGCAAAGCCCGTCCGCGCGGGCAGATCCTTGGAGGTCATGCCGGTGAGATGACCGAAGGTGAAGAACGCTGGATTGTAGATGATCGGCCGGCTCACTCCGGCCGCGTTCACTTCGTTGATATTGACCTGCCGCGCGAAAGTAAAACCGCGATGAAAAAACTGCACTTCGAATAAAGCCTGGTCGTGCCAGAGTGCGGCGGCAGGCCGGAAACGGATATCGCGGAACGCGTCGTAACTTAGCTTTGCGAGGCGCGGCGGCAGCGCTGGAGTTCGGTCGCGGTAGGGTTGAGCCGCACGCTGCTGCGCCAGGCGCTGCACGCTCGCAAAGCTGAACGGCTCAGCATGGGTCGGCGCGCCTGCCGGCGCAGCCTGCGCCGGGGCACCGGATATGAGCAAAGTGGCAGTGAACGCCACGGCCTGCGCACGTCGTAGGGGAAGCACTGCTGACTCCTCGAGCGAAGTCGTTGATATGGCTTCCTCTACACCATCTGCAAGTGCTAACTATTAACACTTTCGCCAACTTGCGACGGTAGAGTCCATTCATCGACACGATCGTGTACGGAGTGTGTCAGCGCGGCGGCATTGCTGCCACTGAAAAATTTGCAACGCGACCGAACAAGAGTGCAACGCAGCAGCGTTTAGCGCAATCATCGCTGCAGAAGAAGAATATGTATCACTGGCGCCGACGCAAGATCGGTCGCAGCAGGCGGCTATTCGCCGGGAGTCCCGTCGAGGTCGTGACGCGCGATTCCGTGCCGGTACATTTTGCGGTAGACCGTGCGGCGGCTTAGATGCAGACGCACTGCCGTTGCGCTGATGTTCCAGCGGCAGGCATCCAAGGTGCGCCGCAGCGCAGCGCATTCAGCGTTGGCTAGAACGTCCCCGGAGTCCGCACCGCGGGGCGCGCTGGCCGGCACCGTGTGCGCGGTCGCCGCGGGATCCAAGGGCAAGCATGCCGTGCTTGCTAGGGCGGGAACTGCGGCCACAACCGCGCTTGCAGCGTTGGCCCGCCGTACCGCATCGGCGGGGGCCTGGACGGACGCAAACCAGCGTCGCTCGCCATTACGCGGCGCCAGACTATCGGGGCGAAAACCGTGACGCCACGACAGTTGCATTAACGCCTCAAGCGACGTATCGAGCACCGCCTCGATCCGCTGCCCGCACAAGGCCTCATGATTGCGATAGCCCAGAAGCTTCAACGCGCCGCGATTTGCGCCGCGGATCGCACCGGCTTCGTCGAACGCCAGTACGCCCTCGCCGGGCGTGCTCACGAATTCGGCGCAGCGGTGAAAGCGCAGCACGCCATATTTCCTGGACGCCTCCAAGAGCGCACGGTTCTCGATGTTCTGCGCCGCAATATCAACAAGTGCGAGGGTGTGCGTCTGCGCTCGCGCTGTAGCGCCGGAGATGTCGAGCGTCGCAAGCAGTTTGCCCTGCATGTCGAAAATCGGCGCGGCCGAGCACGTCAACTGCGTGTTCTGCAGGAGAAAGTGGTCGCGGCGGTGAATGACGATCGGACGCTGGGTAACGAGGCAGGTGCCCATGCCGTTCGTGCCGAGCTCGCGCTCGCTCCAGATCACGCCTTCGCGAAAGCCGCTGCGGCGCGCGGTTGCCGAGAATCCCGGGTCGCCGAGGTAGCTCACGATGACGCCATCCCAGTCGGTCAGCATGATGCCGTATTGCGAGTGCTGCATGAGCCGGGCTAAGCCTGCCATCTCGATCTTTGCAATGGACAGCAAGGATCCGAGCCGCTCCTTGCGCATCCGCAGATCAGAGCGCTCGACCGTGGTCGGCTTCCGCGGCTGCACGGCGTCGAGCGCGTAAGTGGTGAGGCAGCGGTTCCAGGAACAGCGCACGGCCTCGTCGATTACAAGTCCGCTCATACAGCCGCGCGCGGCGGATTGAACCAGCTCCGCGTGGCCTCGGCTCTCTAGTCGCAGTCGCATGACGCACCCCTCGGACGGCCTTCTTGCGCACGCAGATTCTTGAGTTGCGCACACCGGCTTCGGGTCGGCGGCCACTTAAGTCGCGCAGTACCGACGCCGGGCCCCACCGCGCTTTGGTCCGCTCAACCTAGTCAGATTACCGCTAAAGGTGTAAGACGAAAAGCTTGAGTTCTACCGTACGTTGTTATTAACCCGGCGGGACCACCTCAGGCGGGCTGCCGAATTTGGCGGCGGGCGAGCCTGTGTACTTGGAACGAACGAAGGTGAGGATTTTCCATAAATCATCAGCCGACGTAAGGATTGCCCCCATGGGGGGCATCGGGCCGACCACTTTTTCCATCCCGACACGCATATATCCCTTCGCCAGCATTCCATCGGAGCCTAAGGTCACCAGCCGGAAGAGCGTGTCGTCATCGCCGCCATACACCCAGATATCGTTGGTCAGAGGCGGACACATCCCGCCACCGCCACCGCCGCCGTGACAGCCGTTGCAGCCGAAGTGGAAGTAGACGTCCTTGCCAGCGGCGACGATCGCTTCATTGTCGTCGGTGTAGGGATTTTTGAGCTTGCCCTTGGGCGTGCTCTCTACGAGCGCTGCTGGCGTCGACTTGTCTGCAGCAGCTGCCGCTGGCGCCGCTGCAGCGGGCTTCGCGGAGGTATCGGGCGCCTGTCCTTGGGCCCAAGCCCCGATCAAGGTTGCGGCAGCTAGGCAGCCGACCCAAACTCTCTTCGACATTGTGCGTCTCCTCATCTTTCGCTTCTTATTAATTTTACGTTTTACGCGCCCGAGCTTCCTGAACTGGGAACGGCGGGCGAGGCAGGTTGTTCCAAAAGCTTGATCACCGCTTGACCGTCCTTGTCGCGTGCGATGCTGAGCGCGGTTTCGCCTTTCTCATCGCGCGCCGCGACATCGGCGCCGGCTTTAATGAGCAGCGTCACGAGTGAAGCTTGATTTGCCGCGGCGGCGATCATGAGCGCGGTAATGCCGCCTTCGTTTCTTGCATTGACATCGGCGCCATGATCAATGAGCGCCTGCGTCGTCGGCATCGAGTGCCCCGCGACCGCCAGCATGAGTGGCGTGTAGCCGCCCGTTCCGACTGTCTGGTTGGCGTCAGCATGGTCTTCAATCAGGGCGACAGCGGCCACATCCTTGCCATTCTGCGAAGCGATCGCAAGCGGCGTCAGGCCCGCCGCGCCCTTGCCGTTCGGGTCGGCCTTATGCGCCGCCAGAAAATGCACGATCCCCGCGTCATCCATCCATGCCGCAGTCATGATCGGCGTCCAGCCGTCGTGGTCCTGCCGGTTGACGTCGGCGCCGTGGTCGACGAAATACTTAACGAGCGCGAGAGACGCCTTGCGTATGGAGTTGTGCAGCGGCGACTCGCCCTGCGTATCGAGCGCATTAACGTCGGCGTGCTTCTTCTCTACGAGATAAGCAATACGCTTCAGGTCATCGCCGATGACCGCGTGGTTCAGCTCCTCATTGACATTGGCACCGTGCGCGAGCCAATCATTTAACATCGCAATCGAAACTATCGAAGGCGTCGGGTCGCCGTGATGCGGCGTCGGCTGCTTATACGGGCCGTGCGACGGCAAGTCGCCATCGATGAGGCAGGTGTCGCATTTCACCAGCGGCACGCCGTATTCCACCAGAACCGCGCGTATAGCGTCGCGCTCCTTATGGATCGCCTTCGCCAACTCGTCCTTCAGAATCTTATCGGAAGTGCGCACGGCAAACGCCATGTCGTACTCCATGGGGAAATGATCTTCCATCAAGTTGACCGGCTGAATGGTCAAGGGCGCGTGCTTCTTCGCCTTGTAATAGCCGGCGAACGGGCCCCAAGCGGCAGCCACATCGAGTTTGCCGTCGACCACCTCTTGCAATTGATAGGACGGCTCATCCTGCGGCACGAGATCCGCATCATGGGTTAGGTAGTGAATGATGACGTTCTCAAACACGTCATGCTCGGACAGCGCCTCGCGAATCGCTGAAGTCTGGTAGACACCAACCTTCAGTTTCTTAAGCTTCGGATCGTCGAAATTCTTGAACGACAGATGCTTATCGTCGCGGTACGCCAGAACAAAAGTCGTGCGATAAATCGCCTCGGTCGTCAGCACCCGCTCTGAATCAAGCGGCATGTCCATCATGAGGTCGCACGCGTCAGCGTACAGCGTGGTCCTGGTCAAGCCACGCTCGATTGACGGACGGAAGTAATATTGCACGGTCGTGCCCATCGAGCCTGCGAGCAGCGCTGCGATCTTGTTCTCAAAACCCTCGCCGCGATTGTTCGACAAGGGCATGTTGCCGGGGTCCGCGCACACTCGCAGTGCCGCCGCGTGCGCCGCGCCACTCACGGTTGCGAATGCGATCACGAGCCCGCCGAGCCACTTCTTCATAACCGTGCCCCAAAAAAAAGCGTCCGGTGCTTATTACACACCGGACGCTCTTAACTAACTACTACTTGACACTGACTCCGATCATTCGACTCGGAAGGTGTAAAGCGTTCCACCCATCGGGATCTTGTCGAGATTTGCTGCCTTGGTCATGGCCGTGGCGCCGATTGCACCGAACTTGTCGGACAGATCAAGACCCGCTGTCACCGGCAGACCAATCCAGCCGCCGATGCCGCTCCACACCGATACGTACTGCTTGCCAGCAACCTTGTACGTGATCGGGTTGCCGATGATTCCCGAGCCGAGACGGCGCTGCCACAGGATTTTTCCGGTGGCACGGTCAACTGCATGGAAATCACCATTCAGGCTGCCGTAGAAGGCAAGGCCGCCGTCGGTCACGAGCGCACCACCCCAGTTCGGGTACGGATCGGGGATGTCCCAGACCTTTTCGCCGGTGAGGAAGTTGAACTTGATGAACCGACCGGTCACACCTGGCTTCTCGGGATACATGTACACGTTAGCGAACACGTACACGGTCCCCTGCTGCGTATGCGAACGCTCCTGCGGCTCATCCTCCATGCACCAGTTGTTGGTGGGGCAGTACGCAATACCCGGCTCACCCGGGTCGATCGCACAGGGCTGTTGGTCCTTGCCACCCATCGCTGACGGGCAAGCCTGGACATTGCCGTTGGGGCCGAACGGAGAATGCGCCTTCACCTTCACCGGACGGCCTGTCTTCAGGTCGATCTTTTCCGCCCAGTTCACTGTCACATAGTTGTGCGCGCGCAAGAGCGTGCCGTCCGTCCGGTCGAGGACATAGGCATAGCCGTTGCGATCGAAGTGAATGAGGACTTTGCGAGCCTTGCCGTCGACGGTTAAGTCTTCGAGCATGTTCTCGTTGATGCCGTCATAGTCCCACTGGTCAAACGGTGTCATCTGGTAGGCCCAAACGGCCTCGCCAGTATCGATTTTGCGGGCAAAAATGGTCATCGACCACTTGTTGTCCCACTTGCCGCTGTTGCACTCCTCATGCGTCTTCGCGCCGCAACGATAGGAAGGGCTCCACAGACCAGGATTGCCGGTCGATGTGTAGACGATCTTCAGCTCCGGATCGTAGCTGTAGAAGCCCCACAACGCGCCGCCGCCTCGCTTCCATTCGTCACCAGGATAGGTGTGAATGCCGAGGTCAGAACCTGCTTTGCCGTATTCCGGATGCTTCTTGTTGGTGTCGGCTGTCAGGCCAACGTCCTTATCGCTACCCGTGCTGTAGAACTCCCAGACTTTCTTGCCGCTGCCGAGGTCATAGGCAGTCAAGCGGCCGCGCGCGGCGAATTCGTCGCCGCCGAAACCCATGATGACTTTACCTTCGGCAATGAGCGGTGCCTGTGTGATCGTCTCACCCTTTGCAGGATAAGCATGCTTGACGACCCAAACTTCTTTGCCGGTCTTGGCATCGAGGGCAATCACGAAGCCGTCGAGTGTGCCAAATACCAGTTTGCCGTCCGCAAACGCCATACCGCGATTCACCGTATCGCAACAGGCGCGCGGCACAGCGGATGCGTCGCGGTCGGTGGACTTGGTGTAGTTCCACATCTCTTTCGGATGATCAGGATCGGTCAGGTCAAGTGCTTGAATGATGTTTGGCCAACCGCTTTCCATGTACATCATCGGCGTGCCGCCAAGATCGACAACCAGCGGCTGTCCTTCATGACCACGCAATGTGCCGCTCGACTGCGACCAGATCATCTGCAGTCCCTTGACGTTCTGCGCATTGATATTCTTTAACGTGCTGTGGCGCGTCTGCGCTTGGTCGCCGCCGGGCGCGGCCCAAAGGTCCGGGTTCTTAGCACGGTCGGTGACTTCATCGCCGCTCGCTAGGCCCCAACATCCCCCCAGTGCCAGTACGGCACACAGCATCCTTAGCCGTCGCTCTGATTCGAATTGCATACAGGTATCTCCTCAATCTCTCGCGTTGTATCTTTTTTGCTGTCGCACCGCCGTTGCCCTCTCAAGCCGGCGCGGAAGGTGCGGATGTAGGCGCCGTCTAACCGTGTGGCAAGCGTGGGTTCCGTCAGCGGAACCGCCACGTGCCTCTGAAAATCACCGTAAGAACTTTCCCATAATCTCTGTAGGACATTTTCCTATGCCGTATATAACAGTTCGCTTAGCCGCCAACAACTCTCATCACGCTGCGCTGGCGCGTTCGCAACAGTTCTGTGCCGAAAATGGCACATTGCGCCAAGGGCGTTTTTGCGCTGCCCTTGACGCTTGATCGGCCCTCTCTCAGGATCGGCGCCACTGGCTTTAACGAGGTGATCTTCGTGCCCCGATCCGTACGAATCTGCGCGGTGATTTGGCTCATAGCCGCGAGCGCCGCATCCTACGCCGAAAAGGCCTACATACCGAATGAAGGCTCCGGCACTCTGACCGTCATCGATACGAGTACCGACCGGGAAGCGCCCGTCAGCCCGATCCCCAAGCAAGGCACCATCGGCACAAAGCTTCGCGGCGTCGCGCTCGACCTCTCAGGAAAAACGCTGTTTGCTGTTGACGCGGTGCGCAACGTCGTGCTCGCCATTGATACCTCAAGCGGTACCGTCAAAAAGACGTTTCCCAACATCGTCTCTGCCGAGGGCATTCAGCTTGCCCCGAACGGCAAGATGGTGACGGCTTGCGCCGAGCACTCCAACGAGGCGGTGTTCATCGACGTCGCAGCGCTGAGCGAGGCCTTTCGGGTCAAAATCCAGGGCAAGAACCCCGAGCATTGCGTCTACAGTCCAAACGGCAATTGGTTGCTCACAAGCAACGAGAAAAGCCAGAGCATCGATGTCATCGACGTCGCCGCGCGTAAATCCGTCGCGACCGTCAAGACCGCCGGCGCCCCGCGCGGCATGGGCTTTCTGCCCGACGGCAGCGCGCTCTATGTTGCCGATGAGACCTCCGGCAACGTCGATGTCGTGGATGCCGCCTCCTGGCAGATCGTAAAGTCGATCCCGATCGGCTTACGCCCGGCCGGCATCATCGTGCGCGCCGACGGCGCGCGCGTTTACGCAACAGCCGGTGGCGACGGCACGGTCTCGGTCATCGACCCGAAGACCGAAGCGGTCGTTGCGAGCGTGTCCGTCGGCAAGCGCCCGTGGAACATGGCCCTTACCCACGACGGCAAAAAACTGTACGTCGCGAATGGCCGCTCGAACAGCATTTCGGTCATCGACACCGGCAGCAATACGCTGCTACGCACCATTGACGTCGGCGCGCTACCCTGGGGTGTTGCCATCCGCTAAGGCGGGTGGATGACGCAGCCAGCGTGCCGCGAGCGGCGGCACGAGCAGCAGGCTCACGAGCGTGGATGAGACGAGCCCTCCCAGGATTACGACCGCCATGGGACCTTCGATCTCGTGGCCGGGCTCGTGCATCTGGATGGCGACCGGCAGGAGCGCGAGTCCGGTCAGAAGTGCCGTCAGCAGCACCGGTGTCAGGCGCTCTTCCGCGCCACGCAGCGCCGTCGCAAGATTCCAGCTCTGGCCCTCGCTGATCACGAGATGATCATAGTGTGAGACGAGAAGGATGGTGTTGCGCGCCGCCATACCGAACAGAGCGACGAATCCCACCATTGCTCCCAGTGACAAACTGCCGCCGCTCACCGCAACCGCCGCGACACCGCCAATCAAAGTGGAAGGCAGCGCCACCAGCACCAGCATCACATGGCGCGCGTGGCCAAAGCCGAGCGCCAGAAGCAGCACGATCAGGACGAATGCTGCCCCCGAATGCAGCAGCAGCTCGTGGGAAGCGGCCGCCTGCGCTGCAGCCGCGCCGCCGTAGCGCAGGTACACATCTGGCGGCAGCATCACACGGGCGGCGATGGCTTTTCTGGCAGCCTCCGCGTAGCCCGCCTGGTCGGAGGTTTTCGGATTGGCGACGACAACCTGGCGGCGCAGACCGTCTTCGTGGTCGATCAGGCTCCTTGCCGACACCGTTTCGAGGCTCGCGACGGAGGCGAGCGGCACGAGCGCCCCGTCGCGCGCGCGCAGCAACAGGTTGCCAGCCGCCTGCGGAGTGGCGTTGCCGGATGCGATGCGCACGGCGATCGGCACGCTGCGGTCGGCTTGGCTCAACTCGGCAACCACCGTGCCATGAAAGGCCGCATTGACCGTCTGCAACACCTCCGCCGCCTGCAAGCCATAGAGCGCCAGCTCGCGTGAGCGCAGTTCGAGACGCAGCTCCGGCTGACGTGGCGGAACCTTCAACCGCACATTGCCGCTCGCCGGCAAGCGCGCCAGCACCGCAGCAATCTTCGCCGCAACTTCATCGTCGCGGTCAAGATCCGGCCCAAACACGCTCACGAAGAATGACGCCGACTCGCCCGACAAGGTTTCCCCGATGCGCTCGGCGAGCACCGAATAGATCTCGACCAGCTGATTCGGAAAATCGTCGAACACGTCGCGGATACGCGCCTCGATCTGCGCGGCGCTCGCGCCTTTTGCCGGATCGATCTGTACTTCGAATTCGCTCTTGTTGGGCGCATCCGGGTCCTGGCCATTCTCGGCGCGGCCGATCTGCTCAGCAACGCTCTTGACGCCTGCGATCGCGGATAGACGTTCGGCGATTCGCTTGCCGACGCGCGCCGTCTCCGCAAGCGCAATGCCGGGCCGTAGCGACGCGTGCGCGATCAAATAATCCTCACGAAAATCGGGCAACAGGCGTGCGCCCAAGAGCGGCAGAAAGAGGATGCCTGCGGCGCCTGTAATAATAAGTGTCGCCAACACCACAGCAGGCCTGGGGTGCAGGCGCTCGATCACGCGCTTTTGCCAATACTTCAGGCGCATCAGCCACTGCGCTTCAGCCCGCGGTATGTGCGCGCCCATCACGAGCGCGCACAGCGCCGGCGTTGCGCTCATCGCGACCAGCAGCGACAGACCGAGCGCCAGCAGAAACGCGATCGACAACGGCCGAAAGAACGAGCCTTGCAGACCGGAGAGCATCAGGATCGGCAGAAAGGCCACCGCCACCGCGACGGTTGCGTAAAACACCGGCTGACGCACTTCCAGCGACGCGTTCACAATCAACTGGCTGATATTCACGCCGCGCGCAGCCCCGCGCCGTCGCCGCATGATGTTCTCGACGTCAATCACCGCGTCATCCACCACGACGCCGAGCGCAACGACGAGGCCGCCCAAGGTCATGGTGTTCAGCGATATACCAAGAGTCGTGAGGATCCACACCGTGGCCAGGAGGGCCACCGGAATGGAGCTGAATGACACAAGCGCTGCGCGCCAGTCGCGCAGCGCAAGCAGCAGCAGGATCACGACGAGCACCGCGCCCGTCAGCAATGAGATGCGCAGTTTGGCGATGGCGGCCTCGATGAAACTCGCCGGCCGCAGCAGGGCCGGATGATATTGCACGCCGTGCAGCGCGAGCGCCGGCACGAGCGCGTTCAAACGCTGCTCCAGGGCTCCCGTGACTTCGAGCGTGTTGGCGCCAAACTGGGTCGAGGTCTCGACCAGGATGCCCGGCCGCCCGCCAATCATCGCGTCCCCAAAGCTTGGCGCCGCGCCATCGCGAACGGTTGCCACATCGCCGATGCGCACGGCCGTGCCGTTCTTCACTGCGATCACCGCCTGCGCGAGCGCCTCGGGGGTTGCACCCGACGGCTGCGCCTGCAGCACGATGCGCTGCGTCGGCGTTTCAATATAGCCGCCGCCAATCAATTCAGTGCCGCGCCGTGCTGCGCCGTAGAGATCCTCGAGAGTCAGCCCCGCCGCCAGCAGCTTGAACGGGTCGACCAGCAGCTGCCGCTCGCGCGATGCCCCACCGAAGATTTGTGCCTGCGCAACGCCGGGAACCGCAAGAATCTGCGGCTTGATCATCCAGCGCACGAGGTCGCGCAGCTCAAGCGGTGAGAGCCGGTCGCTCGTGTAGCCAAAGTGCACGAGATATTCCATCGAGGATGACAGCGGCGACAGGAGCGGCGGCCCGGCGCCCGCCGGCAGGAGGCCGCCGGATTCTGCCAGTCGTTCGGTTACGACTTGGCGCTGCCGATAGGGGTCGCCGCTGCGACCAAACACGACCTGAATGGCGGACAGTCCCTGGCTTGAAGTGGAGCGTACCGATGCGACGTTTTCGGTGCCGGCGAGCAGGCCCTCCAGCGGCCGCGTCACGAGCGCCTCGACTTGGGTCGCGTCCAATCCCGGTGCCTCCGCCTGCACCAGCACGTGTGGTGGGGCGAAGTCCGGAAACACATCGAGGCGCGCGTTCAGCAGCGCGCTCGCGCCTAGGACCGCCACCAGCACGGAGAGCGCAGTAATGATGCGCGGATGCGCGAGTGAGGCGCGAACGATAGCTCGAAGCATGGCGCCTTTTAGTCGTGATCCTCTTCGGCAGCCGAGAAGCTGCCGAGGCCCTGCAGCGACCACAAGACACCGGCACCGTGAACCACGATGCTGTCGTCATCTTCGAGCCCGCCCACGAGCCAGCCCTCGCCGACGGGCGCAAGCAGCTTCACCATCACAGGTTGGTACTGCTTTTTGCCGTCGCCGGTCTTGGTGCGCGACTGGCGATAGATGTAGGGGCCCGCATCCCCGTAGAGCAGCGCCGCCGTCGGTACCAGCACTCCGGCAACGGCTGCACCCTCGAGCGTGACCCGCAGGCGCGCGCCAGGTCCGAGCCCCGCGGGCGCATGCTCGACTTCAAGGAGCCAGCCCGCGCTTTGCAGATCGGGCGTCGTGCGCGGCAACGGACCCAAGACCCGCGCCGTGACTCCCATGCCGTCGACTAGCAACAATGCCTTCGACGGCATTGTGCCGAGTGCGTGCTGGCCGGGCACGTCGGCGCGCACGAGCAGAGACCGTCCCGCAGCGAGCGCCGCAATGAGCGTATCGCGTTGCGCGTCGGGCCATGCAGCCACCGGTCCCCACTGCAGCGCGAATGTCGCCGCCGCGGCCTGCGCCTGTGCCTGCGAATCGACTTCAGCGGCTTCTGCGACCTGCAGCGCCCTCAACGATGCATTGGCATCATGGTGATACAGGCCCTCCACCCGGCGCGCCTCCGCCGCCGCGTTGCGCGCCGCGCTCCTGCTGCTTGCGAGCCGGCCAAAGTCGGTAACGAGTTCCACCGGGTCAAGCACCAGCCCGTAGGCGTCGATCTCGCGTGGGCCCACCCCGTTTACCGGGTGCGCAAGTGTCAGGCCGACCGCTTCCTGCTGGGCAGCACTCAACGCGAGCGGCGCGCCGCGAGCGCGGGCAGCGGGTGCGTCGTCATCTTCGTCGACGTCGGCGCACACAAGCGCGGGCAGCAGCACCATGCACCCCCAGATCGACAGCAGAGGTGCGCGTCTCATGAGCGCGCCGCGCCGACGAGCGTCGCCGGCAAAGGCAGTTCTTGCGCGCCCTCGAGCGGCCTGCGATACGCGCTTTCCAACGCCGCAAAGGCAATCCGGGCGTCGTACGCCGCCTCAAGAGTGACAAGCTCGGCTTCGGTTGCTGCAAGGGTGGCGGCAAGCAGCGTCGGCCGATCAGTCGCGCCCGCAGCGAAGGCGCTCTCCTCCGCCGCGTGCTGCCGCGTAGCGAGCGAACCTGCGGCGGCGGCGTGCTGCCAGGCTTGCAAAGCCTGCGGCCAGGCGCGCTCGGCGCGCTCGATCTGCTCAAAGAGCTGCGCCTGCACCGCCTCAAGATGCCGGCCGGCGTGCTCGCGTCGCGCCAACGCCTCGCCGATCGGCCCCTCGTGGCGATTGAAAATCGGCAGCTCGAAGCTCACAGCGAGCTCATTGTCATGCAGAGTGTCGTTGGCCGTGTTCTCGTTAAGGCCGCTCTTGTCCCAAGCATAGCCGGGCGTAACGTGAAATTGCGGCCAGCGCTTGGCGACCTCGCTCTGCAGAGCGATATCGGTCAAGTCATATTCACGCAGCGCATGCACGAGTGTCGGCCGGCCGATGAGGGCCGCGCTGCGCCATTCGCTCGAGGGACGCGGCGTCAGCGCTTTGATGTCGGCCCAGTGCTGCCATTGCAATGGAATCCCATCGAGCGCCGCGACCGATACGCCGACCGCCGCGGCAAGGCGCGCTTCGGCATCCGCGCCGAGCGCCTGTGCCCGCATCAGTCGCTGCCGCACGCGCGCAAGCTCCAGCTCCTGCGTCAACGTCTCGGACTTGGCGATCTCCCCGGCATCTGCGAGTGCATGATTGGAAGCAAGGAGTGACTCGCGGTCCGCCACGAGGCCGGCAAGGAGCGCCGTTTCGTCGTGCGCGTAGGCAACATCCAAAAGCGCCTGATGCACCTGCGAGCGCAGCTGCCAGATCGCCTCCGCGACGTCGGCCTGAGAGGCCTGTGTTTCAAGAGAGGCGCTCGCCATCGCGCGCGCCCGCTCGCCGCGGCGCGGCAGCAAAAATTCCAGCGACACTCCGTAGAGCCACGCGGCGCTGCCCGCCGCGGCATTGACGTATTCGCCGAAGAGATTCAAGTTTGGATTCGGCCGCTCGGCGGCTGTGCGCTCGCCGGCCGCGACCGCCAGCGCTGCCGAGCGGGCTTCGGCAAGCTGCGGATTCAAGGCGAGTGCCACCCTAAACCATGCATCGACGTCCCAGCCGTCTGCCGCGGGCGGCAGATCGGACAACTTGCCCGGCAGACGCCGAGCGGCGAAGTCCTCGGCGCTCCTCTCGGGATGGGCGGGTGCGCGCGGCGGCAAGGCGGTGCATGCGCTGATGAAGTACGCGGCCGCTACCGCAACGCACCAACGGCGATTCGCAGACTTCATCGGACACCGGGAGCGGGAAAATTTCCCATCGCGGGCAGTATAGATTCCCGCACGCTGCGTCGCTTCTGCTACGCCGGGTGTGTCAGAAGTGACACACCGTATCGAAGACGACAGCGTCCATGCGTGGCCGTTGTGCAGCGTGATCCAGTGCCGCTACGGCACGACGTCGAACTTCAAATCATCGAAATTGTAGCGCGGCACTTGGATATAGCTGCCGTCGGCTTGCTTCTCCGGCACCTTGTGCAGGCGCACTTCGTCCACCGACATCTTGCCGTTCTTCTCGTCAACCCAGAAATCGACGTCGTAGAACTGATCCTTGGTGCCGGCCTTGCGAAAATCAGTGCACGCAAAGAAACGGCCGTCCTGTTGCAGCCGGCGCACCGGCTGGTGGGTGCCGACGAATTCGAGCTTCACTTCCTCGCCGGTCTTCGCATCCTTCAACTTGAAGATACCGTTGTCCTTCGCCCGTTCCTTGACGATGTCCTCCTCGACCGCCGACATCACTTCCCAGCCGCGCGCCTGCTCAGTCTTCCCCGGGTGCTCAGAGGCGGGGATCCACCACCACGGAATGGGCTGCCGCGCCATCAGGGTCCAGCTCGTGCCTTCCTGGCGCGGCGCCTTGTAGATGCGCGTGTCGAACACGACAAGCTTGTCAGCCTCGGGCTTCACCCAGAAGTCGATCAGGTACTTCTTCGCGGCGTTGTCCGCGGCGTGGAACACCACGTCGGGGAAAAAACCATAGCCGTGCAGCGTGCGCACGAAATCAATCTTGTCAAAAACGAGCTTCAGCTCCTGGCCGCTCACCGGATCGACGAAGGCAAATACGCCGCCGTTCTGCGCCGTCTTTTGCTCAATGACCCCCTTGACGAAATCCTGAACTTCATCGCTCTTGTAGTGGTCCATGCGCTTGCCGGTGGCCTCAACTTCGCCCACCGCGACAAATTCGCGCGCGCGCTCCAGATTGCCCTGCGGGTCCTTCAAGAAGCGCTTCTTTGCATCCTCATCGCCAAAGCAATATGTCTTGCCATCCGGTCCCACCCATTTGACCGAGCAGTTGGTCGCGACCTGCTGTCCTTCGGCGAGGCCCATGGCGCACTGACCGCCGAACTCGGGCTCGCTTGCGGCGGCCGCGGGCGCGGCGGCTTTGGGCGCGGCAACGCCCGCGCCGGAGCACGCCAACGCCGCGACCACGAGGACCGCGACGCGTGCGGCAGCAATGAGTGTGTTCGTACGCATGGGGCTAGCCTTCTGGCGTCGCACGAGCTGCGCGAAAGCGCTGCATAACGGTGCAACGAGACCGATGACGCACGATTTATACGCCCTGCCTCCCCCTGCGACAAGGATGCACACCGCCGGGCGGCGGCGCGGCGAAACGGCACGCGTCAGCTTTCGATAATCCAACCGCGCTCGCGCGCGACATCGAGGAAAGCACGCACGTCGACCGCGAGGTCCGCCTCGCGCGCGCGCGGCAGAATGTGCGCGATGATCTCCTCACGCGTGCGTGTGCCGTCACATAGGGCAAGGATGGCGGCGGCGCACTCGTTGAGCTGCACCATCCCACTCGGATAGAGGAGCACATGGCCGTCGCGCAGCCTCGCCGCCTGTACCTGTCGCCCGGGCGCGAGGCGAATGCGGCACTGCTGGGTCGTTGCTCTGGCGCTCATGCCCCGAAGCTTTTGCAAGCTCCGGGCCAAGCCTAGCTGTGCGCGGAAGAGATCTCGTGCCGCTTCAACTTTCGGTACAGCGTTGTGCGACTCATTCCAAGTAGCTCCGCCGTGCGTGTCATATTGCCGCGGCAGTCTTCGATCGTGGAGAGTAGGGTCGCGCGCTCCGCAGCCTGCAGAGGATTGGTTGCTTTGGCGGTAGCTGCGAGTGCCACGGCGCTGCCGACGCGCGGCGCAGCAGCGCCGTCGGCGGCGTGCTCACGGATCTCTCGCGGCAGATCGATCTGGCGAACGACGCCGCCTTCACAAATTGCAAGCGCCGTGCGAATGACGTTTCTCAGCTCACGGATATTGCCGGGCCAAGGGTAGGCGACCATGCGCTCAAGAGCTTCCATCTCAATCGCGGCCGGTCTGCCGTCAGTCGTCTCGGCGCCCAACACACGGTGGATCACGCGCTCGCGGTCGCTCCTCTGCGCAAGCGGCGGCAGCTCGAGCGTGATGCCATTCAAGCGGTAATAGAGGTCTTCACGGAAAGTGCCGCGCGCAATCATCTCCCTGAGATTATGATGCGATGCAGCAATCACATGCAGATCGGCCTCGGTCCCGGTCTCGCTGCCCAGGGGCACGATCTGGCGCTCTTCGAGGACGCGCAGCAGGCGTGTCTGCAGGGCGAGTGGCATGTCGCCGATCTCATCGAGAAACAGCGTGCCGCCCGAGGACTGCAGGATCTTGCCCTTCATGCCTTCCTTGCGCGCTCCGGTAAACGCGCCCGACTTATAGCCGAAGAGCTCGCTCTCGATCAGGTTCTCCGGTATCGCGGCGCAGTTGACGGCAACGAAGGCGCTGCCCGCACGGCGACTCATGAGGTGCATGGCATGCGCGAACGCCTCTTTGCCCGAGCCGGTCGGTCCCTGAATTAAAACCGAGACGCCCGAGTCGGCGATCCGATGCGCGCTGCGCACATTGCGCAGCATCTGCGGATCCTCGCCAGCAAGCTCCTCAAGGGTGAGCGCGTGGGTTCGTGGGCTCGATGCCACCTGCACGACCGTCGATCGGGTCGAGACCTGCGCCGGCGCCGTTTCCACGGGCACGCTCGTACCGCCATGCACGCTCACGTAAAAACGATCTCCGCGACGCAGTTCGCGCACCGGCCAAAGCGTCGCGCATCTTGCGAGTGCGCGCGCCACGAAGTCTTCGCCTTGGGAGTCGAAGATGTCGGCCACCGGTCGGCCGACGAGTTGATAGCGATTATCGGCGCCAAGAAGTTCCTCCGCCGCGCGATCCGCACCGATCACGGTGCCATCGGGCGCAAGCGCAAGCGCGCCGTCATGCAACAGGTTGACGAGCTCGGGACGGGTGTGAAAGCGCAGCATCACATGATGGTGGTGATGGCGTAGAAACAAGCATTTTTCGATCAGTTGGGCGCATGCGCTGAGGAGCGCCAGCATGTGCAGATGGCTTGCGCGCGTGGCGCTCGAGCCTTCGCACGCGGCATCGAGCACTGCGATCACTTCGCGCCCGACGCCGCGGATGGCAACGCCGGAACGCATCCGCTCGAGCGCCTTGTTCACGAGGCTTGCGTCCTGCTTCTCGTAGAGGAGCGCGCCGTCCGCATCCGTGAGTACGAGCGCGTACCCCGAACCGCGGATCTGGTTGTACAGCCGATCCATTTCCGGCGAGGCGATCGCGACGAGCTGCGCGAAGCGCGCGCGGCGATTCTCGATTACGTCCGCGCCGACTACATTCTTCGGCGCGGCGCCCGGAGCAAACGAGTCCGCGTACGCTCGGTGTAAATGTCTTGCCTCAACTGCGTGTGTCATCGTCAAACCCTCTAACGTTCTGAATCGAGTTTGCGGTGTTGCTGTTGTGTGAAAGCATCGTCGCGTCGACCGCTTCGTCGCGTCGTTGTAACTTCGGCGGATCGCTCTGGCCGTGACAATGTGGCGATAGAGAAACACGCTCACCGTGACATCGCAAGCTGGTCCCGCATCGGGTGACCCCCTCCGGACCGCCGTATTATAGCCCTTCGTGCCCCCTGAACAGTGACACGCTTGTAACGCATCGTTGCATCAATGTAACAGATCTGTACCGGGGCCTACGGCGAAAGGAGGTGTCGACCCCCCGATAACCACCCAAATCGCTATCGATCGATGCGCCGAAACAACAGTTTTACATTGGCATGACGGTTGCAGATCGAAGCGCGCCCTCGTCGCGATAATTGACCATGGGGCGGCACGTGTAGCGGCGCGGACACTTGACGAGCGCGGCCCCGTAAACAACTTAGAGGAAACGCTCTCATGACACATCAACGCATAGGCCTGGCCATAGCAGTCGCGGTCGCCGCGGCTCTTGCGCCAACGGCACCCCAGGCTGTGGAAGTCGCCGCAGGCGATTGGAAATTCACGCTCAACGGCAACGTAAACGCCGATTACATTCATTCAAGCTGCGAGTCGACCCCCGTTGCCGTCGCCGGCGGCCTCGCCTGCGTACGCGCATCCGACGGTCAAACCACGTCTTCGTCCGTTAGCAACGGCCTGTTGCCCGCAGCCTTTGTGTTGGGCGCTTCAACGACACAAAACGGCCTTGACCTCGCTGCCACCTTCGGAATGTATCCGGGCGTTAGCACCAACGACGGCGGCAGCCCGAACCTGCAGGCTGGCAGCGCGCTTCCTTCTGGCAACACGGCACTCGGCAGCGCCGGCCTCGATATTCGCCAAGTCTTCTTGACCTTCGGCAATGCCAGCATGGGCACGTTCACCGTGGGCCGGAACCTTGGCTTGTTCCAGGGTGATGCCATTCTGAATGACATGACCCTTCCTGGCGTCGGCGGTCCTGGTGGCTCGGCCAGCGGCTCCCCTGCGAACACGACCCTGGGCGGCATCGGCTTGGGTTACATCTATACCGACTGGCTCTCACAGATCGACTACACAACACCGGATCTTTCCGGTGCCAAGATCACATTCGGTATCTTCGATCCGCTGAATCCGGTTGGCGCGCCGTCCGAGCCGAAGAGCGCTCCGGGCTTCCACGGCAAGATCGCCTGGAAGATACCAGGAGGCCTCTACTTCTCAGCTTCGGGCCTCTATCAGAAGCAGGCGGCTACCGCGGGCGTGGCGGAATACAACAGCCATGCGTTCGATGTTGGCGGCAAGTGGACCGCCGGGCCCTTCGAGGTCATGGGCTGGTACTACAATGCCTCGGGCGTGGGCACGACGGCGTTGTTCTTGAACGGCGCGGATGCGACCGGTCACCCGCGTGATTCCCGTGGCTTCATCGCGCAGGGAACCTTCACGGTTGGTCCGACCAAGTTCGGCCTGAACTACGGTGAGAGCCGGCTCGACACGGCGAGCGGTGAGGTTTTCCCCGCGCTGGTTCATAAGAACAGCAAGGTCACCGGCGGCGTGTATCACAAGCTGACGGATAATCTCACCCTCTTGGGCGAGTACAGCAATGTGCGGGCCAAGGCGCAGGATGGCGGCACGAACACGGGCAACACCTTCAACGTAGGGGCGTTCCTCTCGTTCTGATTGAGCGCGATCCAACGGCGCGGCGTCGATTTAACGACGCCGCGCCGTTTTCTTTTGGGAGCGCCGAACAGCGCGTCTGCGCCCGCTAGACGCTAAAGCCCCTGCCTTCCTTCTTCGCCCGCTTCGCTGCGCGTTTCTCGTCCAGCGTCTTAGCCGGCTTCTTCTTGGTTTCTTTCTTTCGATCCTGGCCCTTGCTCATATGCTTTTCGCTCCAAGTAATAGGGAGAACATGAGAGCGGAGGGGGTCCCGGCGCGCCGTAGCGCGATATGGGTCACCCACCCGCTGCCGCCAAACGTGCTACTTTACCCTTCTTAAGTAAAGGACCCTGAAGCAAGCCCCATGTCGCAGCCAAACGCTCCCGAAGCTTTGCCCCCGATCAACTGGCCGACGACGCTCATGTTCATCCTGACGCCGCTTTCGGCGGCAGTGCTCGTGCCGTGGTACGGCTTTACGCACGGCTTCTCAGCCGGCGCCTGGGGCGTGTTTGTGTTCTTTCTGGTCGCCTGCGGCATGTCGGTCACCGCGGGCTATCACCGTCTTTGGGCGCACCGCACCTACGAGGCGCATTGGCTGCTGAAGATTCTCTATCTGATCTTCGGTTCGATGGCGCTGCAGAATAGCGCGCTCGTCTGGTCGAGCGGCCACCGCACCCATCACCTGTACGTCGACGACAACGAGCGCGATCCCTACTCCGCAGGACGCGGCTTCTGGTTCTCGCACATCGGTTGGATGCTGCGCTACTACCCCAGCGGCAATCCTGATTTCTCAAACGCGCGCGATCTTGAGCGCGATCCACTGCTCGCCTTTCAGAACCGCCACTACCTTCTGATCGCACTCACCGTCAATTTTGGCTTGACGTTCGCCGCCGGCCTCTTGGTCGGGGACTTCTGGGGGACATTCATTCTCGCCGGATTGCTGCGCGTCGTCATCAGCCACCACTTAACATTCCTCATCAACTCTCTGGCGCACATGTGGGGCACCCGACCCTACACCGATGAGAACAGCGCCCGCGACAACCCGGTGCTCGCGTTCTTGACGCACGGCGAGGGCTACCACAACTTCCATCACATCTTCGCGCACGACTATCGAAACGGTGTGCGCTGGTGGCAATGGGATCCGACCAAGTGGCTGGTCGCGAGCATGCATTTCCTGGGGCTTGCGAAGCGCCTGAAGCGCACACCGGCGTTTCAGATTCAGCGCGCGCTTCTTGCGATGCAGTTCCGGCGCGCGCAGGAGAAGCTTGAGAAATCCCCGCTCGCCATTCGCGGCCGCGCCAATATCGACTCGTTGCGCGAGCGCATCGCGCAGGAGTACGAATCCTTTCTCGCCGCCGTCAGCGATTGGGCGCGCCTCAAGGAGGAGTGGTACGCCGAGAAGAAGCGCAGCGTGCTCGAGCACTGGGACAACGCCAGCTTCCAGAAGCAGCTGCGCGAGATCGAATACGCCTTGAAAATGCAACGCCGCCGACTGCGGGTACTCTACGCCCAGCTCGCGTAGTCGCGCGCTCCGCTCTTTTTCCGGTTCCATAGTCGCTCGTGGCATCCGCTCCCCATGGGACGCATTTTCGAAGTCAGAAAACACACGATGTTCGCGCGCTGGAACCGCATGGCGAAACAGTTCGCGCGGATCGCGAAAGACATCACCATGGCCGCCAAGGCGGGCGGCCCTGATCCGGCATCAAACCCGGCCTTAAGGCGCTACATCCAGAATGCGCGCGCCGTCAACATGCCGAAAGATAAGGTCGAGGCGGCGATCAAACGCGCCTCCGGCCGCGATGCGGCTCTGTATCAAGAAGTGATCTACGAGGGGTATGCGCCGCATGGCGTCGCGCTGCTCGTCGAAACCGCGACCGACAACCCGACACGAACCGTTGCCGGCGTGCGTAACATCATCAGTAAAAATGGCGGCAAGCTCGCCACCAACGGCAGCGTGAGTTTCCTCTTCAAGAAGATGGGCGTGTTTCGCCTTGCGCCCGCGGGCATTGATCAGGATGAACTTGAGCTCTACCTCATCGATCATGAGCTTGAGGAGATGGGCGAGACGACGGGCGACAAAGGCGAGCCGCAGCTCGTCATCCGCTGCGCATTTGCAAACTTCGGCAAGCTGCAAGAAGCGCTCGAGGCGCGCGGCATCACGCCGCTCTCCGCGCTGCACGAGTACCTCTGCTTTCAGCCGGTCGAGCTGCCTGAAGAGCAGGCGACCGAGGCTCTTGCGCTCATCGACAAGCTCGAGCAGGACGAGGACGTGCAGCAAGTATTCCACTCGCTCGCCTGAGGCCCAAGAGCGCGTGCTCGCGGCACGCGCCGCCGCTCCTCTGGAACCGGCGTGCTGCGCTATCCTAGAAGGCATGAGAAATTGCCATCTGCAACTGGCAAGAATCGAGGACGCAGCCTCTCTTGCGCAGATGTCACGCGAGCTCATCGAGAGGGGCCTCACCCACGCATGGACCGCCGCGCGCATCGCGCGCCACATTCAGCATCCGGAGAGCGTCGTGCTGACGGCAAAAGTTGCAAGCGAGCCTGCCGGATTTGCCGTGATGCAGTTCGGGGACGACTCGGCTCACCTTAACCTCCTGGCGGTTGAGCCGTCGCAGCGGCGCCGCGGCATTGCACGCGCGCTTCTCAACTGGCTGGAGGAGACGGCGCGCACCGCCGGCACTTTTGTGGTTGCGCTCGAACTGCGGGCGACGAGCGCCGCCGCGTACGCGTTCTACAGCGCATTAGGCTATCGGGAAACGGGCCGCGTGAGAGGCTACTACCAGGGCGTGGAAGAGGCGATCCGCATGGCGCGCGACCTGCGTGTCGATTGCGGCTTGACGCGCGCGCCGAAGTCATAACCCGAGCGCCCGCAGCGGCGCATCTTCAGTCGGGCATGGGCGTCATGCGCTGCCCTAACGTGTCCTCGAAACCGAAGTTCCTAAGATCGCGCAGCCGTTGCGGATAAAGCACGCCGTCCAAATGGTCGACTTCATGCTGCACGACGCGCGCATGGAAACCCTCGACCGTGCGATCAATGCGCGACCCTGTCTGATCGAAACCCTGATAACGCACACGCCGCGCACGCGCCACGAGCCCGCGCATCCCCGGCACCGACAAACAGCCTTCCCAGCCTTCTTCCTGATACGCATCGAGCGCGGTAACGACCGGGTTCACGAGCACGGTATGGGGCACCGGCGCGATATGCGGGTAGCGTGGATTCTGCGCAACTTCAAAGATCACGACTCGCAAGCTCACACCAATCTGCGGCGCGGCAATGCCCGCACCATACGCATCACGCATAGTGTCATCCATGTCGGCGATGAGCGCGGCGAGCTCCGTCGTATTGAAGCGCGCCACCGGCGCGGCAATCTCCATAAGGAGCGGATGGCCCATCTTCAGTATCGTTTGAATCGCCATGGCTGATGAGCGGCGCGTAGTGGCGATCTAACTCGCCGCGACGATTTTCGCTTTGGTCGCCTGGTACTGCGAGTTGCAAATGAGTTTCGCCGCCATGAGCTGCTATGGGCCTTCGCGACCGGGCTCTTGCAGGTCTAAGCGGTGACTCAATGTTTCACCTGCGTTTTTTCGTGCCCGATCACCGCGCTTCTGATCTCAAGCAGCTTTGCTTTGATCACCTGCGCGTTCTCGGGTCCCATGCGGATCAGAAGCTTCTGGCCCGCTGAGCGCGCTTCCAGGTCGCGGTCCTTGTATTCGTAGAAGACGCGCGGCTGCGCAAGCGCGATCGGTCCTTTCACGTCGGGCGTCTTCAATAGATCGTCGATCACCTCGATCAGGCGATCGTTGAAATACTGCGAGGGGTAGCCGAGGTTCTCATAGGCCTGCTGAAAGTCCGGATAGAAATGAAAGTAGATGCGCGTCAGCTGTTTGCTATCGGCGGCGCGCGCGAGCTGCACCAGCGGTGCATAGCGCGCGTAGTTCTCCGCGCCAAGCGTCAGCGCATCTTCCGCGCCGCCTGTCAGCGTCTTGCCCGGCGTCGGCTTTATGGGCCGCAGCTCCACGGCGACTTTCTTGCGCGGCAGATTATCAACCGTGGCGACGATGTGGCGGATGATGCTCTGCGGCACCAGGAACTGCTCGATGGCTTTCGCGCCGAAGACGCCCGCGAGCGTGTCGCGCACCGGCCCGTCGCTGTCATTGAGCTCGGGCGGCGCCGGCTCATCCGTTGCGGTGCCGGCCGGAATCGGATGACGGATCCCAGGTTCCTCGCTCGCGGCCGGCGCGGCTGGTGGCAGCAGCTGCACCTGCGGCGGCGGCGCGTTCTTGTGGCTCTTGTAGTAATAGATGCCGGCGGCCGCGATCACGACGACGACCGCGCCGGCCACCCACCAGAATGCCTTGTCCATGAAAGCTTCGCGTTGCATTGCTAACACCTCGCCGTCAAGTCCCCGCAGCCCTTACTGTACTGCGCAAGCGTCGCTTCCCGCCACGGCTGCTAGGCGCAGGCGCCGCGGGTCATTGCCCAATCAAGAAGCCTGCTGGCAATGCCTCCGCCCAGGCTCGAACCCGTCACATCGTCAAGCTCGTAAGGCTTGTTGTATAAAATCGCCTCGGCCGCTCGCACCCCGCTCCGCACGGCGGGTCCGATCCCTTCTGCCATGTCGCGGGTCGCCAGTCCCGCAGCGTCGCCGGTGAGAAAAGCATTCTCGAGTCGTGCGACCGCAACCCGGCCGCGCAGATAGTAACTGTAGCCGCTCGGTGCATACTGCGCGCGCGGCGCAAGCTTGCGGTCGAGCGCGTTCGTAAAGCGTGTCCAATGGTGTTTGATGTCGTGGCCGCTGTGCTTCAGGCGGTCGGCCATGCCGCCGATGCCGACGTTCAAAAAGCCGTTGGCCTTGGGCACATACCAGGCGTAACCGGGCAGGCTTTTTTCGAAGAACCACAGGTGACAGTCCGGATCCTTCCAGTCATAGACGATCTCGTGCTCGAGCGTAACGGTCTGCAGGCCGCTCGCGCGCGGATTGCTATCGCGGAACAGCGTCCGATACACCGGGCAGCGCGTACCGGCCGCGCCGATCAGATAACGACATTCAAAAGCGTCGTCGATCACGTAGACGCCGCGCTCGCGGCGAATGGTGCGCACGCTGTGCGTAAGGACCGGCACCGCCGCGCGCTCGAGCAGCCAGGCATCGAACTCAAAGCGGCGGATGGAATGCTGCACGGCAGGGACGCGCAGGTGCAAACCCTTCAGGTGCACGTGCAGCCGCTCGAAAGTCAAGAAGCCGTGCGGATAGGTTGCGATATCCATTTGTAGATCGCGCACGACTTCCGGCGTGATCCACCCGGCACACAGCTTCAACCTCGGAAACACTTCGCGATCGAGCAACACGACATCGGCGCCGCCGCGCCGCAACGCCCACGCGGCAGATGACCCCGCGGGGCCGCCGCCCACGATTAGGACATCGCAGGAGCGCATGGGCGTTCGCTCAGCCTTGATAGAGGTGCGCGCGGGTGAGAGGGATGTCGTTATTGTCCGGCGGCGCGAACACCACTTGAAAGAGCTGCAGCGTACCGGTCGTGAACCCCGCCACCGAGCCTGCAAGATACAGGCGCCACATGCGCACGAACTTCTCATCGAACATGTTCTTGACGCGCTCGCTCGCCGCCTCGTAGAGCGCAAGCCAGTGCCGCAGCGTCTTCGCGTAGTGCAGGCGCAGATTCTCCACGTCGAGGACCGACAGATCCCAGGGCTCGAAAATCTTCATCATCTCCGCGAGCGAGGGCGGATAGGCGCCCGGGAAAATGCGCCGCTCGATCCAGGCGTGCAGCGGCGCCGCGTGATTCCTGCCGATCGAGTGGATAAGACCGCGACCGCGCCGCAGCAGGCTTTGGTTGGCGATGCGGCCGAGCTCGGGATAGTTCTCCACTCCCACGTGCTCGAGCATGCCGACGGAGACGAAAGCATCGTAGGTGCCTGTGATATTGCGGTAATCGTCTTCGACGTACTCGACCTGTGATGCCAAGCCTTCCGCCATGGCGCGCGCGCGTGCGAACACGATCTGCTCGTGCGAGATGTTGAACGCGCGCACCTTCACGCCATAGTGGCGCGCCATGTGCAGGCCCAACGTACCCCAACCGCAGCCGGCTTCGACGACGCGCTGCCCGGGCTGCAACTGCAGCTTGCGGCACACGTGGTGCATCTTCGCCAGCTGCGCCTCATCGAGGCTGGCGCTCACAGTCGGATAGTAGCCGCAGGTATAGGACATCGTGCGACCGAGCCACAGCGCATAGAACTCGTTGCCGATGTCGTAATGACGGTGAATATTCTCGCGCGAGCCCTCGAGCGTGTTGGCGCGCGGCCCGCGCCGCCGGCTCATGAAGCGCCGCAAGAGCGACTGCTCTGCGCTGCCGCGCGGCATGCTCTCGTAAACCGTTTCAAGAAAGGCAACCAGGTCACCCTCGACCGTGACCCGTCCGTCGCTGTAGGCGTCGCCAAAGCCGACCTGGGAATCCTTGAAGAGGGTGAAGAGCGTGCTGCGATCCTTGATGTGCAGCTGCTGCACCTTCTCCCCCGGACGACCCGAGACACGCTCGCCCGTCCAGAGCAGGAATTCAATCGCGGGGTTGCCGAGGAGCGACAACAGCCGCTCGACCAGGCGCGCCTCGATAGATCGGCCAGCGCGCGTCGGCTCGGCAGGCGCAGCTGGAGCGTTCTCCGACGTGCGCTCCGGCGAGCGCACACTCTGCTCAACGGCGTTCATACTGATCCCCTCACGGCTCTAAAGCGCCGATTCTTCACGCTTGATGCTACACGGGGAAGGGGCGAGGCGCGACGCTCAGCCCTGAGGGCCCGAAATCGACCGCTGTAGCGCGTAAGCCACAGGTAAGCCCAAGCTTAACAGACGTGCCGTGGCGGCTCCTGTGGGCCGTCACGGCGGGTGCGCGTAACCCACGAGTTCGACATAGCCCTCACCGGAG
>DAITPA010000006.1:0-34027 GCA_036833805.1 Steroidobacteraceae bacterium
CGCGCACAACCACCCGTCCGGCGTTGCTGAACCGAGCGCAGCGGATGAGCTCATCACGCAGCGACTGAAAGCCGCGCTGGCACTCGTCGACATCCGCGTGCTCGATCATTTCATCATCGGTGACGGAACCTGTCTGTCGTTCGCGGAACGCGGTCTGTTGTGAGGAAACCCAGAAACGACGTGTTGTGATTTTTCAACGGATTTTTAGACCAAATCGCGACGTAAGCGATTCTGCGTATAGGGGCATACGGCATTCGCGAACATGGAATAGCGTCAGGAATCGCGCCTGGACCCTGCTGCTACCCGGCCGAAGCGGCACTGGCAGCGGCACCAAGTCGAAGGTTTGATTAACATAATTGGGCAGTCGATTCCAAGAACCGCCGATGCGGCAATGGTTTCCATCTCACGAGTGATAAGAGGAGAGACTAACTACGAAATCGAGCTCGTTTGCACCAATTGCCGTTGACGTTGATATGCAGCAGTCGGCCGCGTGACGTACTCCATAGCTACTTTCTGGGGCGATATGGCGGCGAAGAATAAGAAGCGGCCCGCACAATCTAATATCAACATGGTTTCACAGCGCACGTCGACGCGAACCGAAAGGCTCACGAGTGGGAGGGGAAGGGCATCAAATATCGCACAGCAGGAAAGCCTGTATTGGCCGACCAGGCTGAACAGAAGGCGCGGCGTTGATTGTGGCGCTGCGGGATGGTATCGCGTCAAATCTCTAGGTGCATTTTCTTTGACGTCCACAGTTATCTGCTGCATCCGCAATGCGCACTCACTCGTCAAACTGCAGACCCTGGATGTTTTTGACATATTCCCGCGGTTGGTGCACGCGCCATGGGCAAATGCGGCAGCATCCCACCAGACTGCTAGATGAACCTCCCACTCTCGCGGCTGCCTTTACTGTCGAGGCTGATGCTATTTGGCGTAGCGAGGCAGAGTGTCGGACGCATGAGCAAATCTTGTGGCCGGCCACGCTTACTGAAATGCCAGCAGCAGCCTGTTCCAGATTCGCGAGCGGCTTTTCGCTTCCCTTCGAGCGAATGCGGTTGATTATCCGCGGTGTCAAAACGCGATCATTACAATTGAGCCTGCGACGATAAGCGCGCCACCAATCACGACAGGCCACGTCAGGCTTTCCTTCAGGATCAGAATGCCGAGCACGATCGCGAACACCACGCTGAGTTTGTCGATCGGCGCGACCTTACTGACCGGGCCAAGCTGCAAGGCGCGGTAGTAGCACAGCCACGACAGACCGGTCGCGATTCCGGACAGCACCAGGTACGTCCATGTGTTCGATGAGATTGCCGTCGCCGGCCGCCACTCGGCGCGCAGCGTGAGTAGCGCGGCCGTCACGCCCAAGATGACGATCGTGCGAATGAATGTCGCGAGGTTCGAATTGATACCTGCGACACCGATCTTGCCGAAAAACGCCGTGAGTCCCGCAAACAAGGCCGAACCCAGCGCGAACAATACCCAGCTGTGACGCAGATTCATTCTGCCATTCTCCAGTCTGCTTGCGATCATCTCACGTCCCGTGTGCGGTGGGACTCGCGAGGTCGCCCGAGAGCGCTCGTGGGCAACACGTCCTTGCAAGGAAGTAGGCGTTGTCGATCAGGCGCCATCCTCGCTGCATGCTTGCAGATGCAGCGAGCTATAGCCGAGCTGGGTGCGTTTCGCGGGGAGGCCTGCAGGCCGCCCGCTCCTGGGGCGGCTTTTAGCCGTACTGCACGACGGCTTGATGGAGTAATGTAATCCGTCTGCTGAGGTGGCCGCGGATCTGTACGACCGTTTCGTGGCTAAAGGGCCTGGGACTCAAAAAAAATCCACGCAGATCAGGAATAAGCTTTTTCGCAGCGATCTCTTCTTGCGCGCCAAATGGAACGCGCGCAGTTAACTGCGTCACAATTGTTTCCGCGAGATTCACGGCGCCGTGGTCGCCTTCATGGGGACCCATCTTAAGCAGTGTACGCAACTGCAAAGCGCACGCCTCTGGCGATTCCGTTGCACTCGTGGTCATAACTTACTTCCTTGTGCGTGGGGGCCCGGGGTCGTCTTCGATCAGGCCCGCAGACCACTTTGACGGGAGCTCGCATTATTAGTTCCATGTGTCACTTGCAGTAACCGCGCCTGACGATCGATTCTCTAGCCGGATCGGTTTTTTGCGTCTTCCTTTGTAGCCAATGCCCACGTTATCGAATCGTCCGCGTTGCGAGCGCCGCACTGGCTACATTTGAGTTTGCTGAAAAAAGCCGGACCACCAATGCCAGGTAGGACGCTTGGGGTCCACCGCGGGCGCGTGGCCGCAGTCACGACTCATTATATGTTCGCTCTGATGAGGCTCCGGCATCGGCAGATCGTAGGAAACCGCTTACCGGCCACTTGCTGCAGCAAGCGGGCAGCTCATGCACCGAGCACTGCGCCATTATCGCCGCTACCATCCTGAAGAGCCCGCCCAAGTACGTCGACATTTGTCGATACATGGACTGCGGGCGCGACGCGCCTACTACGGGGCAACGTATATCGCTATGCCAGTTGCGGTCTTGATGACGATACCGAACGACGTTCCGATACCGAAGGCTGAGTTCCCTGAAGCCGATCCGGTCCCCAGGCCTATTCCACCGGTCTGTTGATCGCTTGTACCTTCGAGCAAGATGCCATTCGCACCCAGTTTCGCGGCTTCCTGCTTTAGACGCCCTATAGCCCGGTCCATCTTCCGCTGATCTGTAAATACCGGGGTGCCCCTACTGGAAGCATCGATCGTGGCTATTTCCTCGTATCTGGGAGGCGGCTGGAGGTAAATCTTTACCTGCTCCGGCGCGATGGGCGTTCGCGCCGTTCCGACCAATACGTGTGATGAAGCGGCGCAGCCCGCGAGCACCACGACAGCAGCAACTGCCATTGCCGAGGCGCGGCATTCAAACGGGCGGTAGAGGCGACTCGCTGAAGCCATAACATCCTTCCGGTCCATCCGATTGGATAGGTAGCGTGAGCCAGTAGGCCGTTCGCTCCTGATTTTGCCGCACAGTCCGTCGGCCGACGTCGTAATAAACGCCAGGCGTCCGCCATTTGTTCCGCGGCGAGAGCCGGTGGCCGGCAAATCGACCCCTTTGGCTCGGCAGGAGCGACAGATGTAATTTGCCAGCTGGCCGCCTGCTCGTCGGTGAGCGCTCTATGGCGGGTTACAACTTGCGATGCGGCAAAGTCTTTTCATTTTGCGGCGAGCGCGCAAACCGGCCTGAAGTCCGGGAGGAGCAGCACGACCATTGCGCAAGGACCGCGCGAGCCAAACACAAGAGCGTCTACCAAGAAGCACCGGCCCGAACGCAATGCATGGGTCCGGACCGGTGCGCAGTGACGCCGTCAGTTAGAAAGTTGCGAATGCCTCAATCATGGCCGGCACGTTCGGCGTACCCAGCCCGGTAACGTTGTTGTAGCCGCTCGTTACGCGCAGCGAGCAGTCGGCGCCTTGAATAAGTGCCGGCTGGCCCCGCCTGTCGTGTGGTTGGGATTCGGTGTCGAGTTAACGGCGACGACGCGCAACTGATTCAGATTGTTGGCATAGCAGTCAAATAGCGATACTTCACGGATTTCATAAACTCTCCCGGAAGATTCATTAGGTGTTGTTTGGCGGCCTTTTGCGCATCCGGCATTGCAGCACTACTAGTCTCGATGCGAGCTGCATACACTCGCAGTTGCTGCACTGGAAACACACCGCCGATCCGCTGGCAGTGCCTCCCGCAACAAGTTAAAGCGCGACAGGCGACGTTCGGATAGGTCATCGATTTAGCATGCGTGCCTTCGCGAGGGCGCCGTGAGCACCCGGCCCTCTAATAAGCGTAAGGTTGCGGGCAACTCGCAGGGCTGGTATAAAACCGCCCTCTTACGAGGCCCCGAAGGCCTCGAGGCGCCACGTAAATCACTGAAGTTGCAAGGTTTTATATGTCCCGAGTCTGCGAAGTAACCGGTAAACGCCCAGGCGTCGGCAATCGGGTTTCACACGCCAACAACCGCAAGCGGCGCCGCTTCCTGCCGAATCTGCATACGCAGCGCTTTTGGATCGAGACCGAAAAGCGCTGGGTGTCGCTGCGCGTTTCGACTCAAGCCATGCGCACGATTGAAAAGCGCGGCATCGACACCGTTCTCGCGGAGCTGCGCGCCGACGGCGTGAAGGTCTAGGCTCGAGCGGCACGAAGGCATCATCATGCGCGAAAAGGTCAAACTCCTCTCCTCCGCCGGCACCGGCCACTTCTACGTGACGACAAAGAACAAGCGCCTGCACCCGGACAAGATGGAAGTACGCAAATTCGATCCGGTCGCTCGCAAACACGTCTCCTACAAGGAAACGAAGATCAAATAGCCGGCCGTGCCCGAGCTACCGGAAGTCGAGACCACCCGACGCGGCATCGAACCTTTCGCAGTCGGCCGCAAGATCGTGCGCCTTTGCATCCATGAGCCGCGGCTGCGCTGGCCGGTGGCGAGGAAAATGTCGGCCGCGGTGCAGGGCCAGCGCATTCGCGCCACCGCTCGCCGTGCCAAATATCTGTTGTTCGAGCTCGACTCCGGAACCCTGATTCTGCACTTGGGCATGTCGGGGAGCCTGCGCGCAGTGCCTGCGGCAACCGCGCGCGGCGCTCACGATCATGTCGATCTCGTGCTCGATTCGGGCACCGCGCTGCGTTTCAATGATCCGCGGCGTCTTGGCAGCCTGCACTATGCGCGCGGCCCGGCGTCGCAGCATCCGTTGCTCGCGAAGCTTGCTCCGGAGCCTTTCGACCGCAGTTTCGATGCAGACTATCTATGGTCGGTCACCCGTCGGCGCCACGTAGCCATCAAGCAGCTTTTGATGAACAGTCATCTCGTCGTGGGAGTCGGCAACATCTACGCAAGCGAAGCCCTGTTTCGTGCCGGGATCCGCCCAACGCGGCAGGCGCGCAAACTGACGCGCGTTGAGACCGCGCGATTGGTGCGCGCGGTGCGCACGGTCTTGCGTGCTGCAATCCGCGTCGGCGGCACAACTCTGCGCGATTACGTGGGCGCCGATGGCGCTCCCGGATATTTTCGTCAGAAGCTCTTTGTCTATGAGTGCGCTGGGAACGCGTGCCGGGTCTGCGCCACGGCCGTGCGTCACCTCAATCAAGGGCAGCGTTCGAGTTATTATTGCCCGACCTGCCAGAAGTAGACAAAGCATGACGCAGCGCATCATCAATCATCTGTCGAAGAGCGACGCCGTATTGGCCGGCTTGATCAAGGCGGCCGGCCCCTATCGGCTGGTGCCGCAGCTTGAGCACACACTGTTTCGGGCGCTTGCGCACGCCATCTCGCATCAGCAGCTGCACGCCAATGCCGCGAACGCCATTCTCAAGCGCTTTGTCGCCTCCTGCAGTAAAGGGGACTTTCCCACCCCTGAAGAAGTGCTCGCCGCGCCGACAAAGAAGATGCGTGCCGCCGGCTTCTCGCTCGCAAAGATTGCCGCGTTGAAGGATCTTGCTAACAAGACCCTCGAAGGAGTCGTACCGGAGCGCGCAGTTTTGGGCGGCCTCGAAGATGCCGCAATCATCGAGCGCATTACGCAGGTGCGCGGCGTCGGCCGCTGGACGGTGGAAATGATGCTCATGTTTCAGCTCGGACGCCCGGATGTGCTGCCGGCCGATGACTTCGGCGTGAGAAACGGCTTTCGCCTGACCTACGGTCTGCGCAAGATGCCCGCGCCGCGCGCGCTTGCCGCATACGGTGAGCGCTGGCGGCCGCAGCGCACCGCGGCGGCCTGGTATTTGTGGCGTGCGGTGGATCTAGCGCGCGCGGGAAAGCTGCCGGCGCCCAGTGAACGCATCCGCCTGCCGCGCGTGAAGCGCCGTAAGGCGCCGCGCAAACGCGCCAAACTGGCTCAAAAGAAGCGCCTCTCAAAAGGTTAAACGCGCTTCTGCTTCTTGAGCTCCGCCGCAACGATCGGATGCACGAACTCGCTGACGTCCCCACCCAGCACGGCGATCTCGCGCACCAGAGTAGAGGATATGAACGTGTATTGCTCCTGCGGCGTCAAAAATACGGTCTCGAGTTCGCGCGACAGGTGGCGGCTCATATTTGCAAGCTGGAATTCAAATTCAAAGTCGGATACCGCACGCAGGCCACGGATGACCACCGATAGCTTGTGCGCGCGCGCGAACTCCACGGTGAGACCCGCGTAGCCCAGCACCTGCACGTTGGGCACGTCTACCAGCACCCGGCTTGCAAGCTCGACGCGCTTCTCGAGCGAGAACATGGGCGTCTTGTTCGGATTGGCGGCGATCGCCACGACCACGCGATCAAAAATGCTGGCCGCGCGCCGCACGAGATCGTGGTGACCGGTGGTAATCGGATCGAAGGTGCCAGGATACATGGCATTGCGCTTCATTGACTGTCGCCTCCCGGCGCGCCTTTCTCGAACAGATGATACCCGACCTCGCCAGCGCGCTTCGTTTTGGCAAGGCGCCAGCTTGCCGGCAACTCAGGCAGCGGTAGGCGAGCGGCGCTCTCAACGTAGATCAGCGCCCCGGGCGCAAGCCATTCACGATCCTCGAGCAAACGAGCCGCAGCGCTGAGGAGTCCCGCGGCGTACGGTGGGTCGAGAAACACAATATCAAACGCTTCGGGCCGGGTGCGCAGATAGCGCAGCGTATCGGTCCGCTCGACAGTTGCGCCCTCGGCGCCCCAAGCGGAAAGCCGCGCGCGCAGGTCGCGCACGGCGCTCGCATCGCTCTCGACGAAATGTACGCGTGCGGCCCCTCGGGATAACGCCTCCAGGCCGAGCGCACCGCTGCCCGCGCAAAGATCAAGGCAGCGCGCCTGGGGTACATGCGTGGCGAGCCAGTTGAATAGTGTCTCGCGCACGCGATCGGGCGTCGGCCGAATGTCGGCCTCGGCGGTGAAGCGAAAGCGGCGGCCGCGCCACCTGCCGGCAATGATGCGCAGCATGCGCGCGCTTGCCCCGCGACCCGGCGCAGCTGCGCGCCGGGCAATCGTTTTATCTTTGCGACTCACGAATGCCCGCTCGCTCGTTTACTTCGGGATTCCACACTGCTGCTTCACGCGGCTTCATTGAAAATGGCGAAACTGCGCTCTCTACGCATTGGCGCAACTTGGCGGGCAGTCCCGACACACACCATAAGTTCGTTCGGGAACACGCATCCCCCTCTTTCGGTCCAAGCGCACGCGGCCTGGCGCACGCCGTGTAGACCAGCCGCAGCCAGTTCGCCGCTACAATACGCGCTGCTACCAAGGTCATCCATGCTCGGATCCCAATCGAAAACCGACGGCGGACAAGCCCGCGGCGGCTTCCTCAAGCGCCTGCGCGCGCGGCTCAACCGGGGCAATTCCTGGCTTAACGTGGATCTGGCGCAGCTCGTGCGCGGACGTGCCATCGACGCCGAGCTTCTGGATGAGCTTGAGACACGCCTCTTGCGGGCCGACGTCGGTGTCGACGCGACACACTACATCCTCGAGTCGCTGCGGCAACGCGCCGCCAGGAGCGAATTGGCGAATGCCGACGCGCTCATCGCTGCATTGCGCGCAAAAGTGATTGAGATCCTTGCTCCCTGTGCGCAGCCGCTCGTGATTGACGTGGCGCATCGGCCTTTTGTGATCCTGGTCGTCGGCGTCAACGGTTCAGGCAAGACAACCTCTATCGGCAAGCTCGCGAGGCGCCTCACCGCCGCCGGCAAGAGCGTGATGTTGGCCGCGGGAGATACTTTTCGCTCCGCTGCGGTGGAGCAGCTCGAGATCTGGGCCAAGGCCTCAGGGGCTTCGTTCGCATCGCAGCAGGCCGGCGCCGATCCGGGCGCTGTGGTGTTCGACGCACTGCAGTCAGCGCGCGCGCGCGGGATTGATGTGTTGCTCGCGGACACGGCCGGTCGGCTGCACAGTCAATCTCATCTGATGGCGGAGCTGCAGAAGGTACGCCGGGTCCTGCAACGCATCGATCCCAGCGCGCCCCACGAGGTGCTGCTTGTGCTCGACGCCAACCAGGGCCAGAACGCGCTCGCCCAGGCCGTGCAGTTTCACGCGGCCATCGGAGTGACGGGTCTTGTGCTTACGAAGCTCGACGGAACCGCCAAGGGTGGGATCGTGCTCGCGATCGCCCGCAAGCTTGCGCTGCCGATCCGCTTCATCGGCATTGGCGAGCAGGCGGAAGATTTTGGGCAGTTCGATGCGCAAGCTTTCGCCGCCGCGCTGATCGACAGCGGTTCGCAGCTGGGGGGCGCCGTATGATCGTCTTTGAGCGCGTCAGCAAACGCTACCCCAATGGACGCGAAGCATTGAGCGCAGCGACCTTGCGGGTTGACGCGGGTGAGATGGTCTTTCTCACCGGACGTTCCGGCGCCGGCAAGAGCACGGTGCTGAAGCTCATTGCGCTCCTCGAACGCCCCACTCGCGGCACCGTGCTGATCGGCGGCAAGAACACCGGATCGCTCAAATCACGCCATATCCCTGCGTTCCGGCGCGGCATCGGCATGGTGTTCCAGGACCACAAGCTGCTGCTCGAGCGGCCGGTCTACGACAATGTCGCTCTGCCGCTGGTCGTCGCGCATACACCGTTGAAGGAGATCGACAAGCGCGTGCGTGCGGCGCTCGATCAGGTCGGCCTCCTCGGCAAGGAGCGCGCGCTGCCGCTCGAACTGTCGGTCGGTGAGCAGCAGCGCGTCGGCATCGCGCGCGCCGTCATCAGCAAGCCTCCGCTGCTGATCGCGGATGAGCCGACCGGCAACCTTGATGCGGATCTGGCACTGGAAGTGATGCGGCTCTTCAAGCGCTTCCAGGAAGTCGGAGTCACCATCGTGGTTGCGACACATGACATGCACCTCGTGCACGAGCTCGGGCTGCGCGAGATCACGCTCGACAATGGGCGCATACAGAGCGGCGACAATGATCCGCTTCCCGGCATGGTCGCAACGCGATGAGCCTTGGACTTGCATCCTACGGCGCACGCCATGTACAGGCGCTGCTGGCCTCGCTCGGCCGATTGGCGCGGAATCCGCTCGGAACATTGTTGACGTTGATCGTCATTGCGCTGGCGCTGGCATTGCCGCTCGGGCTCGAGCTATTTGTCACCAATGCGCGCATCGCAACCGGCGGCTTTGCCAATGCGGTCGACCTGTCGGTGTACCTGAAGACCGACGTGCCGCTTGCCAAGGCCGAGCAGCTCGCGACGAGCGGCCGCGCGCGCCCCGGAGTTGCGCATATCGAAGTGATTTCCGCCGACGCGGCACTCGCCGAGTTTCGCACCTATTCGGGCTTCGGTGCAGCGCTCGGTGTGCTGAGCGCAAACCCGCTGCCAAACGTACTGCACGTGCACCCGCGGCCCGACGCCGAGTCGGCCGACGCGCTCGAGTCGCTGCGACGCTACTTCGCCGCGTGGCCGGAAGTTGATTTGGTGCAGATCGATGCGCAATGGGTGCTGCGCTTCAATGCGATCCTTGAGGTGCTGCGGCGGCTCCTCATCATTGCTGCGGCGATTCTCGGTGCAGGCGTCGTCGCAGTAATAGGCAACACGATTCGTCTCGAGATCCTGAACCGGCGCGGCGAGATAGAAGTGACGAAGCTCGTCGGCGGCTCGAACGGTTTCGTGCGCCGGCCGTTCTTGTATGCGGGCATTCTCTACGGCCTGGGAGGGGCGCTGCTTGCCTGGGCGATCGCCGCCGGCGCAATCGGCGTGCTCGCAGAGCCCGTGGCCACACTTGCGAGAAGCTATGGCAGCCGCTACAGCCTCGTTGGCCCGACACCGCAGGAGCTCGGCCTCTTGATCGCCGGTGGCATCGTTTTGGGATGGCTCGGCGCATGGATTTCGGCCACGCGCCATTTGCAGAGCATCGAGCCGCGCGCCTGAGGATTTTAGTGGTAGCCCTCGTCGGCGCGCCCCTTGCCGCGAAGCGTGTAGTACCCGAATAGCGTGTAGCCATGAATGACGGGCAAGAGGATTGCGATCCTTGCCAGTACGCAACGTTGTGAGGGCAGCCGCGGCGGCTGCAATCCACACGGTGATCGATGGCGGCACGATATACGGGAATGTGGGTATCACGAGCACCCATAGGTGATGATGAAGAGCGCCACCGCGCTGTAGAACGGCGAGAGCATGCAGCGCGCGCGTTGAAGACCGCGCCAGCAAGCCCAGGCGAAGAACGCGGCTGCCGCCGGCACGGGCGACAGGGGCAGGATGTTCGGCCACGAGAACCCGCGCTGGCCGATGCGCTCAAATTCAAGCGCTGTCCAGACGCCGACAATAACAATGAACGCAAGCATCCCGACGAGGAGCATGCGTGCGCTGCGGCGTGCGCGCGGCTCGAGGCTGCGGTCATCTTAAGAAGCAGCGAGGTCGCGGCAAGCAGCGCCCCGGTGGTAGTGCTCGCGTCCGCTACGTCGCCACAGAATAAGTAGGGTTGCGATGAACGCCGACAGCCCGATCGTGAAGGCCGGGAAAATGATGTGAACGCTGCTGGTGAACGCGAACTGCAGGGGCGCGAGCAACACGGCGGTCATCGAGAGATCCTTGCGGCAAGAAGTCGGGCGGCGGCGCATTCTCGCCGCTTCGGCCGCAGGAGGAACGAATTATGGTGACGACGCGTTGACGCATGTGTATCCTCTTGAATATGAAGGGGTTATCGATCCTTGAAACGATGAAACTCTAGCCCCACTTAGCACTCTAATCTTTCGAGTGCTAATATCCTTTTCCTACCCTTGGAGACCTGAAAACCGATGACCACTGCATTGGTTGCTCGCAACGATCTTGCTCTGACCGGCCCGCTGGGAAGCCTCGACGCCTACCTTGAGCGCGTTAGCCATATTGCTGTGCTGACCCGCGAACAGGAGCACGCGCTTGCCGAGCGTTTCATCAATGAAAACGACCTTTCGGCAGCCCGGCAGCTCGTGCTCGCGCATCTGCGTTTCGTCGTCCATATCGCGCGCGGCTACGGCGGCTATGGCTTGCCGATGGGAGATCTCATTCAGGAAGGCAACATTGGTCTCATGAAGGCCGTGAAGCGCTTCAACCCGACGTTGAACGTGCGGCTCGTGTCGTTTGCCGTGCATTGGATCCGCGCCGAAATCCACGAGTACGTGCTGCGCAACTGGCGTCTCGTGAAGGTCGCGACCACGAAGGCGCAGCGCAAGCTGTTCTTCAATCTGCGGCGCATGAAGAAAAACCTCGCTTGGCTAACCGCGGACGAAACGGCTGCTGTCGCGCGTGACCTCGGAGTCACGGCCGCGGAAGTCACGGAGATGGAACAGCGCCTCACCGCGCGCGACATGTCGTTCGATCCGACGCCCGACTCGGATGAGGATGAGATCTTCAGTCCGTCGGCGTTCCTGACCGCACCGGATGCGAATCCGGCCGAGACGGTCGAGGCCGAGGAATGGGATAGCGATTCAGCCGAGCGCCTGCAGAGCGCGCTTGGCAGACTCGATGATCGCAGCAGGAAGATTCTGCAGCGCCGCTTTCTCACCGACGCCAAGGCAACATTGCACGAGCTCGCCGACGAGTATCGGGTGTCGGCCGAGCGCATCCGCCAGATCGAAGCGAACGCACTGACGAAGCTGCGCGGGATGATAGCTGCTTAAAAGAGCAAAAGACTCGATTCGAAAAATCCTGGGCCCGGCGTTCTTATGAGCGCCGGGCCTTTTTCGTTATGATGTCCGACCTGTTTTCCGGAGCTTACTCGTGCCAGCATCTGCGCCAACGCTGAACGCGCTCGATCTGTATGGCGTGCGTGCGATGCTCAGCGAGGATGAGCAAATGGTGCAGGACTCGGTCGCACGCTTCGTCGACGCAGAGGTGCTGCCGATCATCCGCGAGTGCTTTGAACAGCACCGCTTTCCCAAAGAACTCGTGCCGCAGATCGCCGCGCTCGGCCTCTTGGGGTCATCGATCAAGGGCTATGGCTGTGCTGGATTGAATGCCGTCGGCTACGGTCTCATCTGCCAGGAGCTCGAGCGCGGCGACTCCGGAATCAGAAGCTTCGTCTCGGTACAGTCATCGCTTTGCATGCATCCGCTCTACGCCTTCGGCAGCGATGCACAGAAGGAAAGATATCTGCCGCGCATGGCAAGCGGCGAGCTCATCGGTTGCTTTGGTCTCACCGAACCGCACGGCGGCTCGGATCCATCCAACATGAAGACGCATGCGAAGAAGAAGGGCACGGATTGGGTGATAAACGGCGCGAAGATGTGGATCACCAATGGCGCCATTGCTGACCTTGCCATCGTGTGGGCGCAGACCGGGGACGGCATCCGCGGCTTCATCGTTGAAAAAGGCACGCAGGGTTTTACTGCGCCGGAAATCGGGAATAAGTTTTCGCTGCGCGCCTCGGTCACCGCCGCACTCTTTTTTGACCACGTCACGGTGCCCGAGGAGAACATGCTGCCGGGCGTCGTGGGCCTCAAAGGTCCACTCACCTGTCTCACGCAGGCCCGCTATGGCATTACCTGGGGTGTAATCGGAGCAGCACAGGCGTGTCTTGCGGAGCTCCTCGAGTACACCAAGACGCGCGTGTTATTTGGCAAACCGCTGGCGCAGACCCAAGCCGTACAGCTGCGCCTTGCTGACATGGCGCGCCGCATCACCACCGCCCAGCTTCTGTCGCTGCAACTCGGCCGTCTCAAAGACGCGGGAGCCATGACCCCCGCGCAGGTCTCGCTTGCGAAATGGAATAACTGCCGCATGGCGCTCGACATCGCTCGCGACTGCCGCGACCTCTTGGGCGGCGCCGGGATCAGTGCGGAGTTCGCTCCGATCCGCCACATGCTGAATCTCGAAAGCGTCATCACCTACGAGGGCACGGAGACCATTCATCAGCTCACGATCGGCCGCGAACTGACCGGACTTAGCGCCTTCTGATGCATGACGAAGTTGCTACGCACTCATCCGGTCGGCGCGTGCAGCGCATACATTTGCGGGTGTTGCCTTAGGTACGCAGTCACCCAACAGACCCGTGGGTGGGTCTGCACGCTTTTGCTTAGTCAGTAAGCGACCTGCGGCGCTGCCGCAGGATCTATTGCGACTTCGATCATTCCGTCCAGGAGCCGCAGCGCGTACGTTGCGAGCGGCTGCTGCGCCGGCGGCGCGAGCACGCGCCCATCGCGCACGTCGAAACAAGCCGCATGCAGCGGACAAATGAGGCGCGTGCCGCGAAGCCGCCCCCCGTTCATGCGCGCGAACGCATGAGTGCAGACATTATCGAGTGCAAAGATGCCATCGCGCGTATGACAAACGAGGATTTTGCGCCCGCTAATCTGACAGGCGCTCATACGACCTTCCGGCAGATCGCTAAGCTGCATGGCCGGTTCGAAAGTTGACTCGCTCATCGTAGACGGAAATATTTGGCCGGTCTGTACTGCGAGCGCAGCGCAAATAGCATCTTTTCGCCGGGAATAAGCCATCGAAGTCACGCCGCCCGCACGATCGTAGACAGCATAGCCTTCAATCTGCTGAAGCGTCGCTGCTTGGCGACGTTTGTGTCGTGAAGATACTACAAGATTTTGTTACATCGAATCGGTACAATTTTGCTGACTCGACATCCCGCAGACGCGTGCAAGCACCGGTTTTTACTCAAAGTCTCGGTGCCGACATCCTTCTACCTGAGTTCGAGCCTTACGGTGCGCATCCGAGCTGACGCTTGGATCGCACAGCGAAGCGGAGAATGTAAAACAGAAATTCGGGCGATCGACGCGAGCACGGGTAAAGCGGTCACTAACTTTTTGAGGCCGCCAGAAACGCTGCACATATGTGCGTGAGCTTACACGCAGGCCTTGAAGGTTCGGCCGGAGCTTCGAGCTCCAACGTTTCAGCCGGAAGCATTTATGCTCGTGACACGCGACACGTCAGTGCGCAGTGGGCTTATTTAGCTCGGGGCATATTTGCCCGCGCCTGACCGGTAGCTGACAGCGGTCGACCTGGCCGTGAATGAGGCGAAAATTGCAACCCTGCCATTGGCGGGGTTTTTTTCGCCAACTTATTGGCGCGCCGCAATCAGCTGGTTAGCTGCCTATTGCAGCGCATCATCGTCCAATATTTGGACTACCCGCCCGCGACCGACTTCAGTGCCGCGCACAAGTTCGTAACGTCCAAGTTGCTGCGTGATCTCAACTCTGTGGTCGTTGCGCGCCGCTCCCGGCATGCCCAGTGGTTATAATCCAGGCGCGCTGTGGTGACGAATGTGCGCGCTCCAGAGACCGCTCGGAAGCAGCGTTCGTGATCGAACAGCTACTATTTGGATGGCAGTACGCTTGTCTTCAAGCGGCCACTGGGTGTGCAACGCAATAAAGTGATACTGCCGTTCGGGTACGAGGTGGTGGGGTTGACGGTGGCGTCGCAGATTCTGACGGAGACTGATGGGCGGGTTGCGATTAGCTTTCTGCATGCGGATGCAGGTGAGGCTGCGCTCGTGCTGCGGGCCACCAAGGATGCGCAGATGGGCAAGGCGGCATTACCAAAAGCTTTGACGACGCAACGCAGTTGGGAGTCGTTCAAAGGAGAAACCGAGCAGGAGCGGCTGTCGGAGCGTGCCCATCAGGATCGCGATATTGTGTACTTCTTACAGCAACCCGAGACCCATGTGTTCAGCCTGTATCACGACTACACGGAATCGCGCGCGGGCGTGAACGGCTATGCGAATGTGGTTCGCGCGGGCAGCGTGGCGAGTCATCCTGCAGCGAGCGTCCTCGATACCGGCGAGCAGTTGCAGGCGCTGGAAATGAGCGGCGCGCAGATGACGGCGTCGAACATCAATGTCGGTGAAGCGGTGGAGCCGACCGCTCGGGTAGTCGTGATTCGGTTCGCGCCGCTGCAGACGGGGCAGACGCAACGGCTGCGCATTGCAGAAACCTACACGGCGCCGTTGAGCTACAGCATGGATGGAGATGAACTGGTATTCGATCGCAGCTTGGGAAGGCCGCGAAATGCAGTAGTGCTGCCGTCGGGCTGGTATTGCACCGCAAGCGCGGCTCCGGCCACGGTCAGTGTATTGCCGGACGGCAGGGTGCGCCTAGATTATTGGGACGATCGGCCCGAACCGGTAGATGTGTTGCTCAAGGCAAGGCGACGCGTCGGCGTTGAGTGAAGCTTAATTGCCGTCTTCGACCCTCAGGGCTGCAGGCGCGCCGCTAGCACCGCGGACGTGAACAAGACCCGGCAGCCGCCTAGATCGAAAACTGCTGATTGTTTGGAGCCATCCTCGGCATCCGCTCCATGTGAGCCAAGCGCACAACCGCCACTTCCATTCGAGGTTACGAGCTGTTGTCGATTGGGTCGCCGAAGTTTTTGCGCCCTATGACGACCGCAGGGAGTGATAAATTAGTGAGACCAAGTGCCTGCTGGGAGATTTGAATGTACGAGTGGAAGGTCGAACACATGAATCGCCGTGGACTGTTGCTGATGGCCGCGGCAGCCGGCGCCACACTGGCGATGCCGCGCTCGGTTCTGTCGGCTGCTGGCAAAGCCGGTGACCGCGCATTCGGCGGTGATCTCACCGCTATCAGAGCCGTGATCGAGAAGCAGCGTCCCGAAGCCATCAAGCGCCTACAGAATTGGATCGCCCTGCCGGCCATTGCTGCCGAGAACCGCAACATGAAGGAAGGCGTTCAAATGATGATCGATCTGCTGAAGGAGGCCGGCTTCCAGAGTGCAAAAGTGATGCCGACGGATGGGCAGCCCGGCGTATTCGCGACCTTAGATGCCGGCGCAAAGCGCACGGTTGGCATGTATTTCATGTATGACGTCAAGCAATTCGATCCAAAGGAATGGAGTTCTCCGCCGCTGGAGGCCGCTATCGTCGACAAGGCCGCGTTTGGCAAGGTAATGATCGGGCGCGGCGCTACCAATCAGAAAGGGCCGGAAGCGACCTTCCTCGCAGCGCTGCACGCGCTCAAGGCGGCTGGCCGCAAGACGCCGGTAAATATCGTGCTCGTGGCGGAAGGCGAAGAGGAGATTGCCTCGCCGCATTTCGCGCAGGTGGTACACCAGCCGCAAGTTCTGGCGGCGCTGTCGAAATGCCATGAAGTCTTTATGCCCTTCGCCTCGCAATCCCCGCAAGGTGGCGTGGAGGTCGCGCTCGGCGCCAAAGGAGTGGTCGAGGTGGAACTCGTGTGTTCGACCGAAAAATGGGGCCGCGGCGCCAAGGACGACATCCATTCGAGCTACAAGGCCGAGCTCGATAGCGCGGTCTGGCGAATGGTGAAGGCGCTCTCAACTCTGGTGTCGGAAGACGGCAATGACCCCGCCATCGACGGATGGTTCGAGCATGTGAAACCGCTGACCGAGCGCCAGAAGCAGATCATTGCCGAAAAGGTCGCCCACACCAAGGAGGACGATGCCAAGAAACTCATGGGCGTGCAGCATTGGGTGCGTGATCTAGATTACCGCGATGCGCTGGAACGCCTCGCCTCGCAGCCGACCGTGAATATCGAAGGCATGTATGCGGGTTACATAGGCCCGGGCGGCAAGACTGTGCTGCCGTCAAAAGCCACCGCCAAACTCGATTTTCGCCTGGTGCCCGACCAGACCGCCGCCGATGCTGAATCCAAGCTGAAGGCGCACCTCGCCAAGCGCGGCTATGGCGACATCGAGGTCAAAGTCACCGGCGGCTACGACCCCACCCAGACGGACGAAAACTCCTCGCTGATCAAGGCGTCGATCGCGCTCTACAAGCATGAAGGTTTGTCGGTCAGCCTGTCGCCACGGCTCGCCGGTTCCTGGCCAGGCTATATCTTCACCAGCCCTCCGGTGAGCCTCCCCGCAGGACATTTCGGCACCGGTCACGGCAGCCGCGCACATGCGCCGGACGAATACTACGTTATCGAGTCGAGTAACCCTGCGGTGCACGGGATGGCGGACGCGACACTTTCCTACGTGATGCATCTTTATGCGTTAGCCGCAATTTAACGGATGAGTTCCGCAGCGGGGCATCCGCCCCTTGCGGGTTGCGATTGCATACATCGTTGACAGGAAGGTCAGACAAGCGTGTTCAGACAAGAGCGGCCACCTTCGTAGAGTCCCCCAATTTCCGAGCGAGTCTCCGGTGCGCGATCTGCAATTGTAGGACTCTGACAACCGCTGCAGCTACGCCAGTACGTAGAGCTTCGGCGATGCTGGGAGCATCGCGGCGGAAAATTGAGAGACGGCAGCCCATTTAAGCTATTGAATTGCAACATACCGTAGATTCTTGGGTGCCCCGACAAACCAGGGGTCGGAAGATGGAATCGCTCAGCGCGCGCCAATCACGCGAGTTCGATTGGGGCCGCATGCCAACGTGCGGCTTTCAGCGCCTTGGCTAAGCGTGAATATTGAGGTAGGCCAGGATGCCGTTTGCGGCCTCGCGGCCTTCAAATACCGCCGTCACGACGAGATCCGAACCGCGCACCATGTCGCCGCCGGCAAATACTTTCGGGTTCGTCGTTTGGAACGGTGTTTCCTGCGAGGCAGATACCCGCACACGGCCATTGGCATGCAGGCGGATGTCGTTGGGGCTGAACCAGTGCGGCGGGCTTGGCAGAAAACCGAAAGCGATGATCACGGCATCGGCGGCCACAACCTCTTCCGATCCGGGGATCGGCTCAGGAATGCGTCTGCCGCGCGGACCGGGAGCTCCCAAGCGCGTCTCAACGAGCTTCACGCCCTCAACGCGCTCCGAGCCCACGATCTCGATCGGCTGGCGGTTGAATAGAAACTCAACTCCCTCCTCCTTGCTGTTCTTATAGTCGCGGCGCGAGCCGGGCATGTTGGCCTCGTCGCGGCGGTAGGTGCAGGCGACCGACGCTGCGCCCTGGCGCACAGCGGTGCGATTGCAATCCATGCCGGTGTCACCGCCGCCCAGCACCATCACACGCTGTCCGCGCAGGCTCACGAGCCGATCCGCGCTGCCCGGCAGTCCCAACTCATGATTGACGTTGGAGATGAGATACGGCAGCGCCTCATGCACTCCCGGCAGATCCTCGCCGGGGAATCCGCCCTGCACATACGTGTACGTGCCCATGCCGAGGAACACGGCATCGTATTCATCGAGCAGGCGCTCGAATGGCAGCGCGCGGCCCACTTCGGTTCCGAGGCGGAACTCAACGCCCATGCCTTGCATGACTTGACGGCGCTTCTCCACGACCTCTTTCTCGAGCTTGAAGGGCGGAATGCCGAACGTCAGCAAACCGCCGATGCGCTCGTAACGGTCAAACACCACGGGGTCGACGCCGTTTCTGACGAGAATGTCCGCGCACCCCAAACCTGCGGGCCCTGCGCCAACGATGGCGACGCGCTTGCCGGTGGGCCGGACGTTTGACATGTCGGGCGTCCAGCCGCGTTTGAAGGCCTCATCCGTAATATATTTCTCAATCGAGCCGATGGTGACCGCACCCAAGCCGTCGTTGAGCGTGCATGCACCTTCGCACAGTCGATCCTGCGGGCAGATGCGGCCGCACATTTCCGGCAGCGAATTTGTCTTGTGAGAAAGCTCGGCAGCCTCAAAGAGATTGCCTTCCTCGAGCAGCTTCAACCAGTTCGGGATGTAGTTGTGCACCGGGCATTTCCACTCGCAGAATGGATTGCCGCAGGCGATGCAGCGCCGCGCCTGCTGCGCGGCCTGTTCCGGCTCAAAGGGCGCATAGATCTCGCGAAACTGCGTGATGCGCGTTTCGACCGGGGTCTTCGCGGGCTCGGCGCGCGCCACATCGAGAAACTGCAGGTTGTTATCCGCCATCGCAGTGCTCTACGCCGCGCGCCGCAGATTCTCCATGAGGGAATCGATGGAGGCGGCTTTCGGCTTTACGACCCAGAATTTGCCGATGTACGTGCGAAAGTCGTGCAGTATCTCCTCGCCCCAAAGGCTGCGCGTCTCACCGACGTGCATCTCTATCAATCCCTGCAGGTGCTGCAGATGCGACTGCATGGATTCAGCGTGGATGCGGCTGATGTCAATGAGCTCATGGTTGTAGCGATCGACAAAGTTGCGTTCGAGGTCGAGCACATAGGCAAATCCGCCGGTGAAGCCTGCGCCGAAATTGACACCGGTACGGCCGAGCACGCAGACCACGCCGCCCGTCATGTATTCGCAGCAGTGGTCGCCCGTGCCTTCGACGATGGCCGTGGCACCGGAATTTCGCACGGCGAACCGCTCGCCGGCGACGCCGGCCGCAAACAGCTGTCCGCCGGTTGCCCCATACAGGCAGGTATTGCCCATGATGATGGTCTCCTTCGCCACAAACTGCGCGTGGCGCGAGTGGCGCAGAACGAGCTTGCCGCCCGCCATGCCCTTGCCCACGTAGTCATTGGCGTCGCCTTCAAGATGTAGGTGCAGGCCGCCGGCATTCCAAACGCCAAAACTCTGGCCGACGTTGCCGGTGAGACGCAGCACGAGCGGCGCGTCCTCCATGCCATAGTTGCCCCAACGCCTGGCAATCTCACCCGAGACACGCGCGCCGATCGAACGGTTGTAGTTCTTGACGTCGTAGTGCCACTGCCCGCCCGAGCGCGTCTCAATTGCCTCGCGAACGTCGGCCACCATGCGTTCGGCAAGCTCCCCTTTGTCAAACGGCGCGTTCGATGCCGTGGTACAGAACTGCGCGTCTTGTGCGCGCATGCCTGCGGTGGAGAGAATCGGCGTGAGATCAAGCTTCTTCTGCTTTTCTGTCTGACCCGCGAGCGGCCGCAGATATTCCGTGTGGCCGATGAGGTCCGCGAGCTGCCGCACGCCGAGCGACGCAAGAATCTCCCGCACTTCCTGCGCCACGAAGTGAAAGTAGTTCACCACCATCTCCGGCAGGCCCGTGAAGTACTTTGTGCGCAGCACATTGTGCTGCGTCGCAACGCCCGTAGCGCAGTTGTTGAGATGGCAGATGCGCAGGTACTTGCAACCAAGCGCCACCAGCGGCGCGGTGCCAAAGCCGAAGCTTTCGGCGCCAATGATGGCGGCTTTAACGACGTCGAGGCCGGTCTTGAGCCCGCCATCGGTCTGCAGACGCACGCGGTGGCGTAGACCATTGATGCGCAGCGTCTGATGCGTCTCGGCGAGCCCGAGCTCCCAGGGCGTACCCGCATACTTGATCGAGGATAGCGGGCTTGCTCCGGTACCGCCGTCGTAGCCGGAAATCGTGATCAAATCCGCGTACGCCTTGGCGACGCCGGCTGCCACGGTGCCCACGCCCGGTTCCGCCACGAGCTTCACGGAGACGAGCGCCTCGGGGTTCACCTGCTTCAGATCAAAGATAAGCTGCGAGAGATCCTCGATCGAATAGATGTCGTGATGCGGCGGCGGCGAGATGAGTCCCACTCCCGGCCGCGCAAAGCGCAGCCGCGCGATCATCTCGTTGACCTTGTGTCCGGGCAGCTGCCCACCTTCGCCGGGCTTTGCGCCCTGCGCGATCTTGATCTGCAGGACTTCGGCGTTGATCAGGTACTCGGGCGTCACGCCAAAGCGGCCTGAGGCGACCTGTTTAATCTTGGAGTTTTTTTCGGTCCGGTAGCGCGCCGGGTCTTCGCCGCCTTCGCCCGAATTTGAGCGCGCACCGAGGCGGTTCATGGCAACGGCGAGCGCCTCGTGCGCCTCAGGCGACAGGGCCCCCAAGGACATCCCGGCGCTGTCGAAGCGCGGCAGAATCGCCTCGAGCGGCTCGACCTCGCTGATCGGCACGCTCACGCCGCAAGCTTGCAGTTCCAAAAGGTCGCGAAAGGTCGCGGCCGGCCGCTGGTTCACGAGCGCGGCGAAGTTGAGATACGTTTTATAGTCACCGCTTGCAACCGCCGCCTGCAACGTCGCAATCACTTCGGGGTTGTACATGTGGTACTCGCCACCGTGCATGTACTTCAGAAGCCCGCCTTGTTCGATCGGCTCGCGCGGATTCCAGGCGCGTGCGGCGAGCTCTTTGATATCGGCCTCAAGGTCCGCGAAATCCGCTCCCTGCACCCGGCTTTCCGTGCCGGTGAAGCACCGCGTAACGACTTCCTCGTGCAGGCCCACGATCTCGAACAGCTGCGAGCTTCTATAGCTGCCGATCGTCGAGATGCCCATTTTGGACATGATCTTAAAAAGACCCTTCCTAATGGCCGCGCGGTAGCTCCTGCCAAGCTCGAGGCGTGTGGCGAAGTCAAGCTTCACCGTACCGCGGCGCATCATCTCGAACAGCACCTGGTAGGCCATGTAGGGATACACCGCGGTCGCGCCGTAGCCGATGAGACAGGCGAAGTGATGCGGATCGCGCGCCGTGCCGGTCTCAACGAGGAGATTGCACTTGCAGCGCAAGCCCGTATTGATGAGGTGCTGATGCACGGCGCCGGTGACGAGCAGTGCATGCACCGGCAATCGGCCGCGGGCGAGATAGCGATCGGAGATGAGGAGCACGAGCTTGCCGTCACGCACGGCGTTTTCTGCCTGCATGCACAGGCGCACGATCGCCTGCTTGAGTCCCTCGGCGGGCTCGTACTGCAGATCAAGGAATTCGTGGGTGACGCCGAATTCCTGCAGACCAAGGATCTGCCTGAGCTTTCTCTGCGAGAGAATCGGCGAGCCGAGCACGATCTGACGCGCATGCTCCGGTGCCGGAACGAAGATGTTGCACTCCGGGCCGATCTGCGTCTGCAGCGACATCACAATCGATTCGCGCAACGGATCGATCGGCGGGTTGGTGACTTGCGCGAACTGCTGCCGGAAATAGTCGTACAGCGAGCGCACCTTGTGCGACAGCACGGGCATCGGCGTGTCATCGCCCATGGAGCCGACCGCCTCGCTCTCATCCTCGGCGAGCACGCGGATGATGTCGTCGCGCTCCTCCGAGGTGATGTTGAACATTTTCTGGTAGACGCACAGGGTCTCGCGATCCATCGGCTCGGCGGCAAGGCGCGGATCAACCAGATCGCTCTCAAGATAGCGCACGCCTTTTCGCAGCCATGCCTTGTAGGGGTGGCGCGACTTCAGCAGCGTGTCGATGTCGGCTGATTCGAGCAGGATTCCGGCCTGCATATCGACCGCGATCATGTCGCCGGGACCCAACTTGCCCTTGCGCACCACATCCTCGGGCGCGTAATCCCACACGCCAGTCTCCGAGGCAATCGTCAGGATGCGGTTCTTGGTGATCACGAAGCGCGCGGGCCGCAGGCCATTGCGATCGAGGGCGCAGGCGGCATAACGCCCGTCGGTGAGGACGATGCCGGCGGGGCCATCCCAGGGCTCCATGTGCACCGAGTAGTACTCGTAGAAGGCGCGCAAATCGGCATCAATGGAGTCGAGCTCATGCCAGGCGGGTGGCATCAGCAGGCGCATGGCGTGCAGCGCATCAAGGCCGCCCATGAGGAGCACCTCGAGCATGTTGTCGAGGCTTTGCGAATCGGAGCCCGTGAGCGATACGAGCGGCTGAATGTCCGCTAAGTCGGGCAACAGCGGCGAGCGAAACAAAGGGCCGCGCGCGACCGCCCAGTTGCGGTTGCCCTGGATCGTGTTGATCTCGCCGTTGTGCGCAAGGTAGCGGTAGGGATGCGCCAGGCGCCACTGCGGCAAGGTGTTGGTCGAGAAGCGCTGGTGGAAGATGACGAGCGAGGACGCAAGCCGCGGGTCGTTCAGGTCCGGGAAGAAGACGGCGAGATACTGCGGCATGACCATGGCTTTGAACACCACGGTGGTGGCCGAAAGGCTCGGAACATAGAAATACGGGTCGTCACGCTCGAGCGCCTTCTCGGCGCGGCGTCGCGCAAGAAAAAGCTTGCGGTTGAACGCGGCTTCATCAAGCCCGCAAGCCGTGCAGTTGACGAAGATCTGCTTGACCTGCGGCAGCGTCTTCAGAGCTTCAGCGCCGCAGGCATCGGGGTTGGTCGGAACTTGACGAAAGCCTGCGACCTCAAGCCCTTCACGCTCAAGCTGCGCCGTGAGAGTGCGGCGCGCCGCCTCGGCACGTGCAGGGTCAGGGCTTAGGAACACGAGACCGCAGGCAAACATGTCTTCAAGCTCGATGCCGGCCTCGCGCGCGAGCGCGCGCAGAAATCCTTCCGGCTTCTTGATGAGAAGCCCGCAGCCGTCGCCGGTCTTGCCATCGCTTGCGACCGCGCCACGATGGGTCAGGCGATTGAGGGAGGTCATCGCGGTCTTGACCACCCAATGGCTCGGCTGATCATCCAGTTGCGCGATTAAGCCAAAGCCGCAGCTATCCCTTTCATAGCTTTCGCGGAACAGACCCCGGTCGGCGGCACCCATTTGTCGGTCTCGATGAGTCGTATGGCTTATGAGCGTACTACACCGCAGCGCCGCACGAGGATTTGCGTGGGATTGGGGCGAAAAATAATCTGCGCTGCTCATTATTTTCTATTGCATAGTTGGATGTCGTCCTTCAACATTCGCGGCGCGTTACACTTTTCCTGTGCGCTACTTTGAATGAGGAATCTTCAGGCGTTGAGTGAACCGGGACCTGATCGACCTCTGCAACGCGTCTCCGATTACCGGCGCCGGAATTTTCCCGACTTTTCACCGAAGCGCGCTTTTTGCTGGGCGACGATGCTTACTTCCGCTACGCACGGTTCGGCGCGTACCTCGCATGCACGATTGAGCACAACCGCGCCCCGCGGCAGAAAATCCATCGTGACTTCGCGGTCTTGAACAAGATGGCGCGCGCCTCGAGGAAGCATCCGTGTATTCGGCAAATGCGCCTTTGCGGGCCGCTCGAGTACATCGTCGACGCTCCGAAGGCGCTCGCGCTCGCTCGAAAGCGGCTCTCGCCGGTTGCGCAAGGATACCTGGAAGGCCTGTGCGAATAATTCGAAGCTGACAGGCCGGTTGCCTGACCTGCTCTGAAGGAACCGCTTCCTGAGGAGCAGGTCCCTTTTTCCGGTGCCGACGCCATCTTTCTTGCGGTTTCTGCTCCGGCCTTGTGCGACCCAGAGGCCGTGAGCTCAATCTCGCAGGCATTCATGCTGCATTGACATTGCGCAAATCGCCGGCGCGTCGAAACGTCCCGTTGCTTCTTTGGGTCTATCATCGACGGGCCAAACTGGAGGCATTATGGGCGTCGAGCAAGTCATCCTGGGTCGCAAGAGGGATCTCGGCGGTTTCACGGTGCGGCGTGTGCTGCCGGCGGCAAGCGCGCGGATGATCGGCCCTTTTATCTTCTTCGATCACCTGGGGCCGCTGGTGCTCGAACCCGGAGAGGGCCTCGACATTCGACCGCACCCGCATATCGCGCTTGCAACGGTCACGTATCTGTTCGCGGGCAGCATCATGCATCGGGACAGCTTGGGCAGCGTGCAGGAGATCAGGCCCGGCGACGTCAATTGGATGACGGCGGGCCGGGGCATCGCGCACTCGGAACGCTCGCCCGAAAAGGAGCGCGAGCGCGGCGTGCGCGCGCACGGCATCCAGTCATGGGTCGCGCTGCCCGATGGCCATGAAGAGGTCGAGCCCGACTTTCAGCACCACCCGGCGGCGAGCCTGCCGAGCGCGTCGTTCGACGGAGTTGATCTGCGGGTGATTGCGGGCGAGGCATTCGGACGGCGTTCGCCGACGCAGGTGCTGTGGCCGACTTTGTACGTGGATTTGCTGATCGCTCAGGGTGCACGCCTTGAGATCGGCGCGGACTACGCCGAGCAGGCTCTGTACGTTGCCGAAGGCGAAATTGAGGTATCGGGAGTGCGCGGCCGAGAAGGTGAGCTCCTCGTGCTCGTAAGCGGCGATGCCGTGACGCTGCACGGCCGGCGCAGCGCGCGTGTGCTACTGCTCGGCGGGGAACGCTTCACAACCCCGCGCTTCATCTGGTGGAATTTCGTGGCCTCAAACCGCGAGCGTATCGAAATCGCGAAGCGCGATTGGGCGCAAGGTCGCTTCGCACGGGTTCCCGGGGAGAGTGAGTTCATTCCCCTGCCGCCTGACTCGCCCACGGAGTAGTGCATGATCTCGCTTGCGCAAGTCGCGATTCTTCTGACCGCGGCCGTTGTCGCAGTCTCGCTGTTCCGGCTCCTGAAGATGTCTTCGATCCTGGGCTTCCTCGCCGCGGGACTCGTCATCGGGCCGTGGGGCCTGCGGCTCATCACGGATGTGTCGAGCATTCTGCACGCCTCGGAATTTGGCGTCGTGCTGCTCCTTTTTATCATCGGGCTGGAGCTGCAGCCGACCCGGCTGTGGGTGATGCGGCGCACGGTCTTTGGGCTGGGCTCCGTGCAAGTCGTGTCGTGCAGCGTGGTCCTCGGTGCTACGGTGTGGTGGGCGGGACTTGCTCCGCTGACGGCGGCGGTTGTCGGCTTCGGCCTGTCGCTGTCCTCGACCCCGCTGGTTCTGCAGGTTCTGGCGGAACGCGATCAACTGAAGACCAAGTACGGGCGAGCGGCCTTCGGAATTCTCCTGTTTCAGGATCTCGCCGTGCTGCCGATGCTGGCGGTGCTGCCGTTGCTGTCGCCGCTTTCGCAAACGCCGCAGTCGGGCCCGCCGTGGTGGCTGGCGCTCGTCAAGCTCTTTGCGGTTATCGCAATCGTGACCGTCGGCGGGCGGCTCGTACTGCGCCCGGCGCTTAGAATCGTGGCGCGCATCCGGGTGACGGAAGTATTCACGGCCGCAGCGCTTCTCACGGTCATCGCAACCGCGCTCCTCGTCAATGAGGTGGGGCTGTCGATGACGCTCGGTGCGTTCCTCGCAGGCGTGGTGCTCGCCGACAGCGAGTTCCGCCACGAGCTCGAGGCGGACATCGAGCCCTTCAAGGGACTGCTCCTCGGCCTGTTCTTCATCGCAGTCGGAATGTCCGCCAATGTGGGCCTGCTCAGCGCCGAGCCGCTGCACGTCATCGAGGCGACCCTCGGGTATCTCGCTCTGAAGATCATAGTCGTCGCCGCGGTCGGCAGACTCACGCGCCATGAGACGCTTGCCTCTTGGCGCATGGGCTTTACGCTGCCGGCCGGCGGCGAGTTTGCCTTCGTACTTTTCACTCTCGCGGCGCGCCAGCACATTCTGGATGCACACCTTGCGGACTTTCTCGTGCTGGTCGTTACCTTGTCGATGATGATCGGACCGCTCATTCTGGGACTGCACGACCGCGTGCGACGGTCGCTCGTGAAAGCGGACTCCGGCCCCTACGACACGATCGACGAACGCGATAGCCGCGTCATCGTCGCAGGCTTCGGCCGTGTCGGTCAGATCGTCTCGCGCGTGCTGCGCGCGCGCCATATCAATTTTACGGCCTTGGATTCAAGTCAAACGCACGTCGACTTCGTGCGCCGCTTTGGCAACAAGATCTATTACGGCGATGCTTCACGGCTCGACCTGCTGCGCGCAGCGGGCGCCGAGTCGGCCGACATCTTCGTACTCGCAATCGATGACGTTGAAGCATCCGTGCGCACCGCGGAGATCGTGCACACCAACTTTCCGGGCCTGAAGATTCTGGCGCGCGCCAGAAATCGCCAGCACGCCTTTTCCCTCATGGACCACGGCGTTGACTACATCATCCGTGAGACCTACGGCTCGAGCCTGGAGTTGGCCGAAGCGGTGCTAACGAGACTCGGCGATACGCCGGCTGCGGCGCGCGCGTCGGTCAAGAAGTTCAGGCAGCACGACGAGAAGACGCTCGTCGAGCAGTACGCGATCAAGGAAGACGAAGTGAAGTTCATGGCGGCCGCGCGCGAGTCGGCGCAGCAGCTCGAGAAGCTCTTTGAGGCTGATGCGGCGAAGACCAACTAGTGCACACGCGGCTGGTATGCTCGCGCTCAAATGGACGAAGCGCGCCGGGTGCGAGAATTCTGGTTCGGCAAGCTGCCGCTCGGGCACGAGGCGCTTGCCGAACGCATGCGGGTATGGTTTGCCGGTGAGGACTCGCCCAAGCTCGCGCAGGAGTGCGATGCCGCGCTGCGCGCCGAATTTGCGCCACAGGTGGAGGCTGCGCTGCGCGGCGAGCTCGCAAGCTGGGCGGACGGCCCGCGTCGGCGCCTGAGCCTCATCATTCTGCTCGACCAGTTTCCGAGGAACATCTATCGCGGACGCGCCCGCGCCTTTGCGGGGGATGAGCAGGCGGTGAGCCTCGCCCTGTCAGGGATGCAGTCCGGCGCAGATGCGGCTTTGGATCCGGTCGAGCGGATCTTCTTCTATATGCCGCTACAACATTGTGAATCCGTGGACGTGCAGGAAGAGTCGGTCGCAGCCTACCGGCGCCTCTTGCGCGAGGCGCCGCAAGAGCTGAGCGACACCTTTGCCGAGACACTGAAGTTCGCCGAGCTGCACGCACAGCTGATCCGCCGCTTCGGGCGCTTTCCGCATCGCAATCGCGTCCTCAGACGCGACTCGACCGCGGCGGAAGCAGCCTACATGCGGCACCGCGAAAGCTTCGGACAGACCTAACGCGCTGCGCCTAATCGCGCTCGTCGCTCATGTGCAAGCAGCGCTCGAGCGCTCGCAGGCGCCCCTCAAGCTCGCGCCGCGCTTCAAGGAGCTCCACCGCGAGCGCCGCGCCCGTGACATTTACGCCGAGGTCACGCATCAGCCGCGCCGCGGTACGCAGGCGCACAAGTTCGCGCGCCGACACCTGCCACTCCTCGGGCTCATTGCCGCGCGGCGTGACGAGACCGAGCTCGGCAAGCTCAATCACCACGTCGAAGTCGATCTGGCTTGCCCGGCACACCTGCGTGAGAGAGAGCCATTCGCCTTCGGCTGACACCTGCGCCTCATAGGTCCTCGTCACTGTGGTCATGTCTTAGCTCCCGAGATTGGCGCGCGGATTGAAGGCGAGCTCGCGGCTCATCTGTTCATAAAATGCGCGTGCCTTGGGCGAGTCCGCCGGCGGCAGCGCAATCGACAGCTGCAGATATTCATCGCCGGGCGGATCCCCGGGCAGGCCGCGGCCACGCAAACGCAGCTTCTGTCCCGCCCGCGCGTGCTCGGGAATGCGCATCTGCACAGGCCCACCTAATGTTGGCACCGTGACCGAGGCGCCGAGCGCAGCCTCCCACGGCGCAATAGGCAAAATCACCGTGACGTCGCGGCCGTCGAGTTGATAGAGCTGGTGCGGCCGGATATGCACCTCGAGATACAGATCCCCCGCACGTCCGTTGCCTTGAGCAGGCTCGCCCTGTCCGGAGAGCCGCAATTGCTGTCCATCGGTCAAGCCCGCCGGGATCGTGACTTTCACCTCATGAGCGAGCATCTCGAGGCTGCCGTCGGGCTTGGGCTGCGGACGTCGCAGCGACAGCATGCGCGCACCGCCGCTGAAGGCCTCCTCAAGATCAATATCGACGCGCGCATGATGGTCGCGGCCGCCGCGGCGCGCGCCCTCGCCCGCCTGCGAAAACGCGCCTCCGCCGCCAAACAACGAGGAGAAAAAATCGCTGAACTGCGAATCCGCCTCGGAACCGCCATGCTGCCGCGGCCGGCCGCGAAACTCGAAACCGCTCCCCCAATCAGGTGGCGGGCGAAAATCCTGGCCGCTCTTTGCTTCGTTGCCGAGCTGATCGTAGGCCGCACGCTTCTCGGGGTCTTTCAAGACCTCGTAGGCCTCCTGAACCTCCTTGAACTTGGCCTCCGCGTTCGGCTCCTTGCTGACATCAGGATGGTACTTGCGGGCAAGCCTGCGGTAGACCTTCTTGATCCCATCCGCCGTCGCGGTCCGCGTCACACCCAGTGTCTGGTAATAGTCCCGGAATTCCATGAACCGATCCTAAGCTCCTCGTGCGCGCCCGCTGGCAGCGCGCGTTAAATGCCGTGAATGTTGATCTTCCATGCGCGCAAATCCTTTCGTTTGTCGTAACACATCGCACTTTCTAGTGTAGCAGCGAACTTGCACGACCCGCGGGCGACCCGCGACTGCCACCAGCAGATCGCCATGACGCATACCCCGATCCGTCATCTTATAAAGCCACGCGCCGCTCGCGCCCTTGTGACGACGGTGCTGCTGGCATCCGCTGCACGCGCGCAGGATCAATCGCAGGCACTCGTCTTGACGGCCTACGTCAATGCGGCGGGCAGTTCGGACCTGACTGCGGGCAAATATGCCGCCGCAGTTGCGCAAATCAAGCCGCGCAAGCGTGCGTGCGCGTACCGCAGCGCCATGACCGACACAAGTCTATGTGTCGCCTACATCGCGATGCGGGATCTGCCTGCTGCGCGCACGGCGTGCGACGCGGCGGTCAGCGCGGAACAGGCCGAGCACGTCGGCTTATCGGTTTGGAACTCTAATGCCCGCACGCATCCGAACCGGCAGCTTGCGCGCGCCGGCTCGAACCCGCGCGGTTACTGATGATGTGCCGCTCGACAAGGCGGCCGCAGAAGATGATCTTGCCAAGAGGCGGCAGCCGCTGCGCCCGAGGCGCTCTTCGTACGGCGTTATTCTGAGGTGCTCAACACCGAGCGCCGGATGCGTGAAGTGCGCCACCGGACCTAAAAAAGACGCCGCGTGCGGGGGAAATCGCAGCGCGGCGTCGGAGGTGCAAACACCGGGGACGATGTTCACACGCTTGATACGTCGCGACCGGGGAAAGTCGCGCGTATGCCTCTCGCGTAACCCAAACGAGCCACGCAGATTTGGTATAGCAAGGCCTGTGCTACTGCACATATGTCTTATGAAACAATGTCTTATGGATCTGCGCGCTCCGGCGTACAGGTGACGTGAATTGTCAGCTTTGGACTTGCACGTCCAAATGTGTGCTTCAGCGTTTGGCGACGACACACGCCTGCGCGTGCTTCTTCAGTTGGGCGCACAGCGCGCGGGCGCGTGCTTCGCTCGGGACTTTCGCCTTCAACCGGTACACATGCCGCCCCTTCGAGGTCTTGCCACTTTCGACCTCGGAGACCGTGCCATGAAGCTGCGTTCCAAAGCGCGCCATGAGCCGTCGCCACTGGCTTTGCGCCTTCGCCTGTGTGGAGAAAGCGCCCAATTGCACGCTGTAGCCGGCGCTTCTTGCGGGAGGCGCGGCAGGCGCCGGTTGTGACGCCGGCGGCGGGGGTGGTGCTTGGGATGCAGGCGCGTTGGCGACTTGCGGCGCGCTCGCGGGCTGCGGCGCGGCAGTAGCTGACGCAGCGGCAGTGCCGCCATTCAAGCCAAAATTCTCGATACGGATGCGCGCTTCATGAGCGGACTTCGCCTGCGGATGCGCGGCGAGGAATTGCCGGTACGCATCCGCGGTATCGGTGCTGCTCGCGCGCTGCCAGTCACGATCCTCGCTGAGTTGCACGACTCGTGTCTGCGCTTCGTTCGTGCGCGCGCTCTGCGGATGCTCTTTGACGAACTCCTCGTACGCCTCGATCGTGTCGGCCGCCTGAGCGGAATGCCAATCGCGCTTCTCGTGACTGCAGCCGCTCGCGGCCGCGAGCATCGCGACGCTCAATAAGATCACACACGCGTGCGCAAGCCTCATCTTATCTCCCCACCTTTGCATTCGGCGGCGAGTATTCTAGCGGGCGCCGCGAGCGGCAAGGCGCGGAACTTCACGAGGTGATGCGTGAGCGACAAGCCAAAGCGGCGACTCCTCGACCAGGTCAGCGGCGCCCCGACCTTCGTCGCGGCGGGCTGCCGGATCACCGGCGACCTCGAGACGCCTGGTCCGGTGGTCGTCTGCGGCACTGTGCGCGGCGACGCCAAGATCGGCGGCGCTTTATCGATGGCGATCGGATCCGTCTGGGAAGGCGAGGTGCGCGCGCAGCACGCCGTGATTGCAGGCAGTATCAGCGGCAAGCTCATCGTGGCCGAAAAGCTTGAAATTGGCTCGAGTGCGCGAATCCGTGCCGACGTCGTGGCGCGCAGCATTGCGCTTGCAAAAGGCGCCGTCATCGAGGGCGCGGTGCAGGTGACGAGCGGTCAGCCGATCGTGAAATTCGAAGAGAAGCGCGGCGCGTCCTAAGCCTGCACAACCTCGGGTAATGCGCTCGCCAACTGCGCAACGATCCGGCGTTCGACCCAGCTCGGGGCGGCGAGATTCTCTAGAAAACCGCAGTGCCCGCCGTGGCGCGTGACGATCACGGACAGCGCGGCCGGCTGCGCGAGCTTCTTAAGGCCCGCAATCGGAATGATCGGGTCATCGTGCGCGGTGATGAGACTCGACGGTACGTCGAGCTTCGCGAGCTCATCGCCCGTAATGGCATAGCCGTTCAAATATTCATCGAGACTTGCAAATTCCGTATAGCGAAGCACGAGCTGTTCAGTGAGGAGCCGCAGGTCGGGCACGCGTGCGAACTCGGTAAAATCGTAGTCGCCCGGCCACGCTGCCTGCTTCTTGAAGAGCGAGGCGAGCCATTTGCGCACGAAATACCGGTGATACGGCCGAAACCCATCCTCGAGCGCTGCCAGCGTCGCGCCCGGATCGAGCACCGGGGATACCGCGATCACGTTTGCAATCTCAAGGCCGGCGTCAGCCTGTGCGGCGACCCGCAGCATGAAATTTCCGCCGAGTGAGAAGCCGATGAGATGCAGCGGCTTGCCGGCAAACATTTCCTGCAGGCGCCGAATGGACCCCTGCACCTCCGGCAGACGACACGAATGGAACAGCTCACGGTTCAGGTGATGCGTATCGCCGTGATCGCGCAGATTGAGGCGCACGACGTCGAACCCCAGATCAAAAAGCTGTTGCGCGAGCGACAGAATATAGAGCGCTTCGGCGTTGCCCTCCCAGCCATGGACGAGGACCGCGACCCGCGCGGCGCGCGCGATCCCGCAGCGCGCTGGATCGGAATGGAAACACTGCAGGCGCACGCCGTCGCCACAATCGAGGAGAATCTCACGGCTCGCGGCGCGCAGTGTCGCCGTGCGTGGCATCATCCAGCGCCGCCGCACCGGCAGGCTCGGCAGAACGGACTGCAGATGGCGATTGCGCAGCCATCGAGGCGGACGAAAATCGTCGTCTATAACTAAAGCCACGATCGGGAAAGACGCGGTGTCAGGGCAGGCGGATTTCGATGCGGTTATTGGCGGTGCCCGCGCGGTTCCACTGGCCCGCAGTGAGGTCCGGCGAAACCTGCGGATACGGCAGCACCATCGCCGCCGCATCGCCCGGCGTCAGCTGCACATCGAGCGCGCCGTGGGTCGTGTGGCGAATCTCGCCCAAGAGATTTGCAAACGGCAGTGAAACGCGCGGCGCGGGCTGCTGCGCTGCCTCGCGTGCGCTCGTGACCTGGTCGCATTTCGCAAACGGCAGCTCATCGGGTGCCAGCGAATAGCCGTCGGTGGCATTGCCGACGAGGCAGAAGCGGCCGGGGAAGCTCTTGATCGCAACGACACCGCTGTATTTTTCCGCGGCCAGCCGGTAAAGAAGCTGACTCATCCGCTCCAGCCGTGCTCCGCCCAAGGGGTCTTCGCTGTAGGGAACACTCTCGATGATCGGCTGCGCTGCGAGCGGCGCGGCGGGTTTCTGCGGATTCGGGTTTTGCAGCGCCGGCGCCTTCGCAGGCGCGCGCGCAACGAGCGCCGCGCCGCGCGCGGGCGAGGCTTCATTGAGGTTGACCTCATGGCGCCAGAGTGCGGTGCTGACGATAGCGGCCGCCACAGCGATGCTCGCAACCGTCCAGCCCCAAGAGCGCGGCTCGGAGGTTCCGAGGGCCGGCACCGCCGGCACCGGCAAAACATCCAGCAGCATGGCGCGTAGGTTTGCGGTCAGACGCTCGAACTGGCTGTCTATACGGTTATCGATATTCGCTGTGAACGCGTGACGCAGTTCAGCGAGATGCTCGCGCAGCGTCGCTTCGCTGAGCAATGCATGCGTACCGGTTGCCGTTTCTGCTGCGCTCCCAGCCTGGAGCGAACCGATGGTGAGCGGGCGAAAGCTCGACTGGCTGGAGGTGCGCCGGTCGGGAACCAGATGCAGCTGGTACAAGACCTTTGAGACATCAGCGTGCTTGATCTGCTTCGGCAGGACCCCCACTGCTCCCAATGCACGCGCCTGCCCGAGATACAGCTCGCCCTCTTGGGATGTGTACATCATGATCGGGATCGTCGCGGTCTGCGGATTGTTCTTGATCGCCTGCAAGGCCTGAAAGCCATCCATGCCCGGCATCAAATGATCCATGAAGATCACGTCGGGTCGATGATGGGCGAGGTACTCGATCGCGAGCTCGGCGTTCTCGGTCGTGTCGACGTCGAGCTCGTATTTTTCCAGGATGCGGGACAGAAACACGCGCGCTGACTTGGAGTCGTCGACGATCAACGCGCGCTTGGAACTCATGCCCGCTCCGGGAAAGCAAAGCCCATAAGGCGGACAGCAGTGTAGCGCAGAACATCAGCACTTCGAGCTGCCGGCGCACGCGCGTGCAGCCATGCGGCCGCTGTCGCAGGTTTACGACGGTGAATAGGTCAAACGCCGCCGGGAAGCAGGGTGTTGAGGCGCGCGCCGGCGCTGACATCCGCGAGCGGGCTCGTCGCGCGGTAGAGCTCAGCAAGACGCCGTGCCATCGCAAGTGATGACCAGCCGCGCGCGTAGCTCCTGCCCTGCCGTGCAAGGGTTGCCGCGAGCGGCCGATCCTGCAGTACGCGCACGGCAGCCGTCGCAAACTCGTGCAGCTCTTCATCGACAATGAGTGCGCCGCAGCCCTCCTTCAGGATCGAGCGCGTCCCGAGCTGAGCCGTCGACACCACAGGAGCCCCTTGTGCCATCGCCTCGAGCAGCATGAGCCCCTGCGTCTCGGTACGCGATGCGAATACAAATACGTCCGCGGCTGCGTAGCAATCGAGCAGCGCGGTGTCACGGTCAAGATAGCCCACGAAACGCACGCCTTCTTGCAGCCCGAGCGCGCTTACGAGCGCGCGCAGCGACGCGCGCGCCGGCCCTTCGCCGGCAATGACAAAGAGCGCGTCCGGTACGCTGGCGCGTACCTGTGCGAATACGCGCACCAGAAAATCGATGTTCTTCTCATGCGCTACGCGGCCGATGTACAGCAGCAGCGGTCGCGCGGCGGGCAGCGCCTGCGCGGCGCGAAAGCGCGCGCCGTCGCCGTCTCTGAATCGGTCGGGGGCAAGGCCGGTGGGAATAATATGAATCGGCGTCTTGACACCGTAGGCGACGAGCGCCGCGCGCATCGGCTCGGAGGGCGCAACCAGCGCCGCGACATTCCGGCACTGTGAGCGTGCGAAGCGGCGCGCG
>DAITPA010000006.1:34127-51754 GCA_036833805.1 Steroidobacteraceae bacterium
AGCGGCGCGCGGCAGGACCGGAACGTAGTGGTGCAGATATTCTTCGAAGAAGGTGTGATAGGTCTCGATGCACGGAATATTGAGACGGCGTGCGGCGCGCACTCCCGCGTAGTGGGCAATGAAAGGCGTGTGGATGTGCACGAGGTCGAAACCCTCGGGCGCAAGATCCGCAAGCGTGCGCACCACGCATGCCCCAGCGCATGCGGCGATCTTCGGGATCGCCGGGCACGCCCGCCGCGGCGACGCGCACGACATTGGCTTCCGCCTCGGTCGCGGCAGGCCCGTAGTCGGGCGCGACCAGTACGGTCTCGTACGTCGCAGGCTGCCAGATCCTGACGAAACGTGCGCACCGACGTCGACACGCCATTAACGCGCGGGAAATAGACATCCGAGACAAATAGCACGCGCACGCTAAGTGAACGACAGCCCAAGTTCTGCGAGCGCTGCTCCAATCACGGCGCCGGCAATCACGTCGGTCGGATAGTGCAGGCCGAGAACGACACGCGAGGCGGCAATCAGCCCCGCGAGCGGTACCAGCACCCAGCCAAGTTCGGGAAAATGTCTGCTCGCCTGCCAGGCAAACGACACCGCATGCAGCGTGTGTCCGGATGGAAAGCTGTAGCGATCAAGCGGTGCGCCGGCCCGCGAGATTCCGGCATGCCTGATGAATGGCCGCTCGCGCACGAACACGCGCTTCAAGGCTGCATAGATTACGACGCCCAGCACGCCTGTCAGCGCCATCACGATCGCGGGCCTTATGGCTTGCGCCCCATAAAAAAACGGCAGCGCGACAATGAGCACGTACCAGACGACACCGTTGCCGAGGCGGCTCAGAAGCTGGAAGGGCCTGCGCACCAGCGACCAGGACGCGCCGCGGTTCAGACGGCGGCAGATACGGTAGTCCGCCGTATCGATGCGAGCGAGAAAGCTGCTGAACGTAATCGCTTTCATATAGGCCGCAAGAGCGCAGCGCTCAAGACAGCGCGCGTGGTCTCACGTTTGACCACAATGGCTGAGGTTTAAGGCTAAGAAGTGACGCTAACATGAAGTATTTGTTGCGCTTTGCATAATGCGCTGGATCCTGCCAAACGCTCCCGAGTCCGCGACAATCCGGGCTGCAAAGCGCGCATCAGGGGCTGACACACCGCAGGCGCGGAGACCCGCGAGGGGCTTGCGATGGATTTTTCGATGTTGCCGCTGCCCACGCGCAGCGCCTGCGACAAACGGCCATTGGCCGTGCGCGAACACTACTCGCGGATTCCGGTACCGCGGTCCATCAGATAGAGCAGCACGCCAAAGAGCGCCGCTGCGGCCGCCGCCATGAGCCCGAACGCGAGCCAGACATTGACGTCCGACACGCCCAGGAAGCCGTAGCGGAAGGCATTCACCATGTGCAGGATGGGATTGGCGTACGACAGCCGCTGCGCCCACTCGGGCAAGAGCGAAACCGAATAGAACACGCCGCCGAAATACGTGAGCGGTGTCAGCACAAAGGCCGGGATCCAGTTGACCTGATCGAAGTTCTTGGCGAACACCGCGTTCAAGAGGCCACCGAGCGAGAACACGGTGGCGGTCAAGAGCACCGCGGCAAAGATGATGAAAAGGTGATGAATGTGCAGCTTCGTGAAGACCAGCGAAACGGTCGTCACGACAGCACCCACCATCAGACCGCGCAGCACACCGCCTGCGACATATCCCAGGACGATGATCCAGTTCGGCAGCGGCGCGACCAGCATCTCTTCCACGTGCTTGCCAAACTTGGCGCCAAAAAAGGACGATACGGCGTTCGCGTACGAATTCGTGATGACGGACATCATGATGAGACCCGGTGCGATGTACTGCATGTAGTCGAAGCCACCCATCTGCCCGACGCGACGGCCGATGAGGCTGCCGAAAATGACGAAATATAGAATCGCCGTGACGGCCGACGGCACCAGGGTCTGACCCCAGATGCGGATGATCCGGCCGTATTCGCGGATGACGATGGTCTTAAGACCGATCCAGCGGATGCGACCGAGATCGATCGGGGCAGGAATGACCGCGGCCATCAAGGATGGCCGCCGTGGGCGCTAGCGGGCAGCGCAGCGCCCGTGTGGGGATGAGCGCGGCCCTCAACAAGGCGCATGAAAATCTCCTCGAGGCGATTTACCTTGTTGCGCATGCTGACCACGTCGATCCCAAGGCCCGAGAGACGCGCGAAGATCTCGTTCAGGTTCTGCTCCTTCGACACCTCGATCTCGAGGGTGCGATCGTCCACCAATGTGACCGCGTACCCCTCGAGCCGCGGCGCAGTGTCAATGCTGTCCCGCAGGTTGAGCAGGAAAGTCTCGGTGTGCAGCCGGCGCAGGAGACTGCTCATGCGGTCACGCTCGGCGATCAGGCCGTCATCGATGATGGCGATGTCCCGGCACAGCGTCTCGGCTTCCTCGAGATAGTGAGTCGTCAGGATAATGGTGGTGCCGCCTGCGTTGATCTCACGCAGAAAATCCCACATGGTGCGGCGCACCTCGATATCCACGCCCGCGGTGGGCTCATCGAGAATAAGGAGCCGCGGCTCGTGCACCAGCGCGCGCGCGATCATGAGGCGGCGCTTCATGCCGCCGGAGAGCGATCGCGCAATCGTACCGCGCTTTTCCCACAGCTGCAGATGCTGCAGATACTTCTGCGCACGTTTCCGCGCCACCTGGCGCTCCACGCCATAGAACCCCGCCTGGTTGACGAGGATCGTCTCGGGCGTCTCGAACATGTTGAAATTGACTTCCTGCGGCACGACGCCGATGCAGGCCTTGGCCGCATCGAGGTTCCGATCGATATCGTGGCCGAAAACGCTGACCGTCCCTGCCGTCTTGTTGACGAGCGAAGTAACGATACCGATGAGTGTGGTTTTGCCGGCGCCGTTTGGCCCAAGCAGGGCGAAGAAATCGCCCGGCGCAACGTCGAGATCGACGCCTTTTAAGGCTTGCACGCCGTTCTTATAGGTCTTGACCAGACCTCGTACGCAAAGCGCATTCATAAAAGGGTCGAAGCAGAGACTCTGCGCGGGCGAGAAGCGTAGCACACGCTGCGCTGCGCGCTGGCCTGCGCATCAAGACTCAGAACGAGCCTCGCTGTGTCAGGGCCCAGGCAGAAACACGCTCGTGACGCCGGGCCGCAGCCGGATGCGACGGTGCCAGATGTCGTAAGCGCTCCAACCGCGAACCTCGACTTGCTTAGATTCCCGTGACTCGGGAGCCACTTGGGCGGATGGAAAATCCTCGTTTGCCGCCGCGAGGACCAGCGGCGAGTCACCCGCGGCGTCGAACAGCTTTTGCATAACCTCCGAGCATCAACATTTACGTGCCGTCGATCCTTCGACGCATCAGCGCATTTTAGTCTCATTTGAGTGCAACGCATGTGAAATTATTGTGGCGTGAATGCTGCGCACGCGCTAATCGGCAAAATAGCGTGCCAGATACTTGTCGAAACTTTCGTTGTCGGAGGCTTCAATGTTGTGCTGCTTCTCGAGCGACTCGGCGGCCTCTGCCGCGAACTCGGAAAGCCGCCCCTCATTGGGCGCATGCAGCTCAAGAAAGTAATCCTTGTGCATTATCGACATCCGCAGTGCGAGCTCGAAAAAGGATTCATTCGTCGTGGCAAGCTCCGTCATAAGTCGCGCGGATGGAGTGAGCGCGACGTTGTCGATTTTTCCCGCCTGCGCTGCCAGCGCATTCGCGTACGGGCGCGACGCTTCGCCGCGATCGAGAATCTCGCAAATGCCGGTCATGGATTCGATGAGTTCGCGCGCCCACGTCTGCATCGACACCGATTGCCGATCGCGCCACAGCATGAGACCGGGCTCGCGGCCGCGACGCGCGACCGTGAGGTGATTTTGGTCGAGCGCCGCCTGCTCATCGTCGGCGATCAGAGGGCTTTCCTTAAATAGGCACAGGGTGAGCAGTGCCTCGAGGAAGCGCAGCTTGTTCTGATTGACGCCGACGGGGTCGTAGGCGCTCACATCCAAGGCGCGTACCTCGACGTATTCGACACCGGCACGCTGCAGCGCTTTGGTCGAGCGCTCTCCGGAATGGGCCACGCGCTTGGGCCGGATGAAGCTGTAGTACTCGTTCTCGATCTGCAAAATATTGGCGTTCAGCTGCCGGTACGTGCCGTTCGCCTCGACGCCGAACGCCGCGTAGGCGGGGTGCGGGGTCGTGATGGCGCGGGTGAGATCGCGGACGTATTCGTCGAGACTGTTGACCGAGACGGCGAGTCCCGACTGATTGCGATTGCGATAGCCGATGTCGCTCATGCGCAGACTCGTCGCGTACGGCTCGTAGAGCGTTCCGGCCGTCAGTTGCGGCAACTGCACTTCGCGATTGCGCATGAACGACTTGCACACGACCGGCGAGACGCCGAACAGATACAGCACGATCCAGCCGAGGCGCCGGTAATTGCGCAACAGCTCAAAATAGCTCGCCGAGATGAACTGCGAATCGAACTTGTGCGACCCGCGCAGCGCCGCATAGGCCTCCCAGAAGGCATGCGGAAACGAGTAGTTGAAGTGCACGCCGGAGATAGCCTGCATCACGCGACCGTAGCGCAGCCCAAGTCCCTCGCGGTATACGGTCTTCATGCGTGCGATGTTGGAGGTGCCGTACTGCGCGATCGGAATGCTCGCGTCCCCCTCCAGAGCGCACGGCATGCTGGTCGCCCACAAAAGCTCGTCGCCCAGGTGCCGATAGACGAATTGATGCAGATCGAGAAGGTACTGCAGCAGCTCCCAGCTCTGCCTGAAAGGCGGTGTTACGAGCTCGATCAGCGACTCCGAGTAATCCGTCGTGATGTGCTCGTTGGTGAGCGCTGACCCGAGCGCCCGGGGATGCGGCGTCGTGACAATCTGGCCGCTGCGCGTGACGCGCAGGGACTCTTTTTCCACGCCCTTCCTGCCGCCCTGCAGGATCTGCGGCTGGCCGCTGTTGATCAAAGCGGACAGCCGTCGTTCGAACTCGCGGTCGACACCGGATTGGGACATGGGATGCTCATCGCGAAGATTCGAGGCATCTTGCCGCCTCCGCAGGCGCTCGTGCAAATGACGCCTGCGATCCCCACGAGTTATGCAGCTACGGGGCCTCGCAGCGCACCCGCAACCCCTGCATGAGCGCCGGCAGATCGTGCTTCATGCTTGCGAGCACCATCCAGCGCGGCACGAAGAATCGTGGCGCGACCTGCGCACGATAGGTGACGAGCGTGGCCGCGCCGTCGCGGCGCGGGGAGAGTTCCCAGACTCCGTCGTTCTCGCGAAAATCACCGCGCACGCTTGTGAAGCTGACACGCTCGAAGGGCTCGTAGGCGGCGCGAAAAACGTAGGAGGCGCGCGGCAGGTACCAGCCATAGTTCACCTCGTGCTCGATCGTCTGCCAGGATCCGTCGGGCGCCGTTTCGAGCACCGTACAGTGTATAAGGTGCGGCACGAACTTAAGCGCCTGCGCGCAGTCGGTCATCGTGCGGAATACCTTCTCGGCGGGCGCCTCGATCTTGATCGCGGCGCGGAAGCTGCCATCGGCGTGATCACGTTTAGCCGGCGCGGGCAGCAGGACCTCGCGCCCATCTAGACGCGCAAGATCCCCGGCGGACAGCGACCAATCGCCTGCGTACGCAGCAATGCCCGTGAGCAGGGTCCCGGCCAAGAGGCACGCGCGGCGCGAGCGTGCCATCCAAGTTGTAGCGCAGCACATCATGAAATTCCAAAAATGTATGTTCCAGCGTGCACGGCCGAGGTTCATTGCCTCAAGGCGTCGCCGGCGCTAGCGTAAGTCATCGTGGACACCCTTCATCTTATCCGACTGATCTCCGCCTGCGACGACGCAGCGGTCGCGGCGCTGATCACGAGCGTCATGCCGGAGTTCGGCGCGAGTGGACCCGGCTTCGCGTTGCAGGACGCGGAGGTCGCCGCCATGTCGGAAGCGTACTGTGCACCGCGCTCGGCGTACTTCGTCGTCGAGCAGGAAGGCGAGATTGTCGGCGGTGCCGGGGTTGCGCCGCTTGCGGGCGCCGATTTCGAAGTCTGTGAGCTGCGTAAGATGTACTTCCTTCCCGCGGCGCGCGATCAGGGAGTAGGCACCGTGCTGCTGCGGCATTGCATGCGTGCCGCACGCGGCTTCGGCTATCAAACCTGCTATCTCGAAACACTGAGCGGCATGGGTGCTGCCCGGCATTTATACGAGAAGGCGGGCTTTCGAGCCCTACGCGCGCCGCTCGGCGCCACCGGGCATTTCGGCTGCGATCGCTGGTTCACGCTCGAGCTATAAACTGCCCGCGGTGCGCAACTGCAGGCCAAAGGCGCGCCAAATGGCTTAGAATCGCTGCGGGATCACACTATCGTTGTCGCGCACCGGGAGAGATTCATGCTCGTCGGCTCCGCAATCAGGCGAGTCGCCATTTTGGGCGGGACTCGCATTCCGTTTGCTCGTTCCAATGGCGCCTACGCGCGCTTGAGCAATCAGGACCTGCTCACGGCAACCTTGCGCGGCGCGGTCGAGCGCTTCGGCTTGCGCGGGCAGCGCCTCGGCGATGTGATTGCCGGTGCCGTAATCAAGCATTCGAAGGATTACAACCTCGTGCGCGAGAGCGTGCTCGGCTGCGGCCTTGATCCGCATACACCGGGACTCGACATCCAGCGCGCCTGCGGCACGAGCCTCGAGGCGGCGATCCTAATCGGCAACAAGATCGCCTTGGGCCAGATCGACGCGGGTATCGCCGGCGGCGTCGACACCGTCAGCGATCCGCCGATCTCCTTCCCACAGTCGTACCAGCAATTGCTGCTTGCCAGCGCCCGCGGCCGCACTTTCGGGCAGCGCTTGGCGCCGTGGTTCTCGCTGCGACCGAAGCACTTTAAGCCCGTGCTACCGGGGATCGTCGAGCCGCGCACCGGCTTATCGATGGGCCAGAGCGCCGAGCTCATGGTACAGACCTGGAAAATCTCACGCGCGGCCCAGGACGAGCTCGCACTCGAAAGTCACCAGCGCGCGGCCAGCGCCTGGAGTGAAGGTTTCTACGATGATCTCGTCATCGAGCATCTCGGCTTGAAGAGCGACAACAACATTCGCGCCGACACCTCGCTTGAAAAGCTCGCAAAGCTGCGCCCGACGTTTGACTTGAGCGCACAAGGCTCGGTCACCGCAGGCAACAGCACGCCGCTCACCGACGGCGCCGCGTGCGTGCTGCTCGCCTCGGAAGCATGGGCGGCCGAGCACAAGCTGCCGGTGCTCGCCTATTTGCGCTACGGAAAGCAGTGGGCAGTGGACTACGCGACCGCCAAGGAAGGACTCTTGATGGCGCCGACCTACGCGGTGGCGACGATGTTGAAAGACGCGGCTCTCACCCTACAGGACTTCGACTACTACGAAATCCATGAGGCGTTCACCGCCCAAGTGCTCTGCACGTTCGCCGCCTGGGAGTCAGCGCAGTACTGCCGCGAGATCCTTGGCGAAAACGCGCCGCTTGGCGCGATCGACCGATCGCGACTCAATGTGAAAGGCGGCAGCGTCGCGGTCGGGCATCCGTTTGCCGCCACCGGCGCGCGCATTGTCGCAACACTTGCGAAGGTTCTCGCAAGCGACGCGAACGCCAAACGCGGACTCATCTCGGTTTGCACCGCCGGCGGCATGGGAGTAACCGCGATACTGGAGCGCTGATGGATCCGCAAAGTGCGCGTCTGACCAGGGATTCCGTGCAGCGTCGGCGCGGCCGCGCGGCGCGGCAGCGTGTATAGGCGCCTCGCGAGGATCACATGAGCGATGACGGCCAGTGGCGTGAGAAGTATCGCGAGTCGTTGAGCCGTCTCTCGGCTGAAGAGGCGCGCGGCAGTCGGCTGCAAAGCGTGTTGCGGCTCCTGATCGGGCGGCTGTGCCTGGCGGGTCAGGGGCGCGACGCGCGGCTCGACGCCGAACTGCGCAAGGTCGCCGATAGCGTGCGCAAGGGAATCGATCCGCAGGGAATCGAAGACCTGCTCGAGCCGCTGTCGCAGGCCGTTACTGTGCTCGACGTACCCGCGCAGGCCGTCCAAGCCGCGCCCGAGCCTGTGTCAGCTGCGAGCGCCGATACTGATAGCGCGCTCTCAATCCTTGAGCGCTTGGCTCTGTTGCCCGAGCTGCGGCCGATCATCACGCAGCTGCGCGCCGATGCGCCCGAATCTTTGGACACAGCCGACCTTGCCAATCTGCTGGAACGCGTGACGAGCTTGGCAAGCGAGCAGCGCGCGGCGGCGCAGCGTGAAAAGACGGAGCTTGAGCACCTCTTGCAGCAGCTGACCTCGCGCCTTGACGAAATCGCAGCGCACATTGCCGGCGAAGTCGAAGAGCAAAACGCCGCGCAGGACGACACCGAGAAGCTCAATCTTCTGGTGAGCGGCGAAGTGGAGGCACTGAAGACCAACGTGATGCGCGCGCTCGACCTGCCGGCGCTGCGCAACCAGGTGAGCATGAGGCTCGATGCCATCAATGGGCATCTGCACGAATTTCGCGATCGCGAAGAATCGCGCGTCAAGACCTATCGCGAACGCGTCGGACGGATGCGCTCACGCATTCGGGAACTCGAGCGCGAGACTCACAGCCTGCATGTCAGCCTGCAGGAAGAACAGCGGCTCGCGATGATCGACGCACTGACCGGTATCCCGAACCGCGCCGCTTACGATGGGCGCATGGAGCAGGAATATAGGCGCTGGAAGCGCTTCGGGCGCACTGTAGCGATCATCGCCTGGGACATCGATCGCTTCAAGGCGATCAATGATGCCTATGGCCACAAAGCCGGCGACAAGGTGTTGCGCGTCTTCGGCCAGCAGCTCAAAAAGCACGTGCGTGAGACCGATTTCGTCGCGCGCTATGGCGGCGAGGAGTTCGTCATGCTGCTCGTCGGCTCCTCGCCGGCCGAGGCGTATACCGTTGCCGACAAGATCCGCAGCGAAATCGCCCAGCTCGCTTTTCACTTTCGCGACAAGCCGGTCACCATCACCGCGTCCTGCGGCATCACCAATTTCATCGCCGAAGATACCGCTGATGTCGCCTTTGACCGCGCGGATCGAGCGCTCTACCAGGCGAAGGAAGCCGGGCGTAACCGCTGCGTCATCGGTTAGCACGGGCCGCAGGGCATGGCGCCGCGGCGCTTGCCATTGGTTTCAACTGAAACTAAATTGCCTGACAGCTTGCACGAGGCCGCCACCATGAAGCGCTATATCAGCTATCCCCGCGTCGCCGGAGTTGCCTCGCGCCAGGCACACGCCGATCTGCCGCCCGACACCTACGAGCGCGAGATGAGTAAGGACGGGTTCTTCGGCCCGGCAGCACATCTTTATCACCGTCACCCGCCGACCGGCTGGGTGCAATTCGAAGGACCGCTGCGGCCGCATGCTTTTGATCTTGCGGCACTGCCCGCTCAAATGACGCCTGCGCCGTGGGATGCGGCCGAGATTCTTGGCAATGCGGCGCTGCGCCTGCGCTTCTGGAAGAGCGCAGCGGGACGCATGGACCACCTGGTGCGCAACGCCGACGGCGATGAGCTCATCTTCATCCATAGCGGCGATGGCGAGCTGTTCTGCGATTTCGGCCACTTGAGCTTTAGCGCCGGCGATTACATCGTGCTGCCGCGCGGCACACTGTGGCGCATCGAGGCGCATCAGGAACTCGCAGCGCTGCTGATTGAGGCGACGCAGGGCAGCTATAGCCTGCCGGAGAAAGGGCTCGTCGGAGCGCATGCGCTCTTTGATGCTGCAATGCTCGATGTACCGCAGCTCGACGCTGCATTTCACGCGCAACAGAGCGACAGCGCGCGCTGGCAAGTGCGCGTCAAGCGCCGCGCAGCTATCTCCACCATCACGTATCCGTTCAATCCACTCGACGCCGTCGGCTGGCACGGCGATCTCAGCGTAGCGCGCATCAACGTGCGCGACATCCGTCCGCTCATGAGCCACCGCTATCATCTGCCGCCGTCGGCGCATACGACCTTCGTCACCGAGCGTTTCGTGATATGCACGTTCGTGCCGCGGCCATTCGAATCCGATCCCGGCGCCATCAAAGTTCCGTTCTTCCACAACAACGATGACTATGATGAAGTAATCTTCTATCACGCGGGCAATTTCTTCTCGCGCGACAACATTCATCCGGGCATGGTGACACTGCATCCGTGCGGCTTCACGCACGGCCCGCACCCCAAAGCGCTCGCGAACCTGCTCAAGCAATCAAAGAGCGCGACCGACGAAGTGGCGGTGATGATTGACGCCCGCGACCCGCTCGACATCGGCGCATCCGCCAGTGCGGTCGAATGGGCCGGATATGTCGATAGTTGGCGCACCGACAAATGAAGCTTGCGAGCCTGAAGAGCGCGCACCGCGACGGCCAGTTGATCATCGTCGATCGCGCGCTTCGGCGTTACGTGCCGGTGCCGCACATCGCCGCGACGCTGCAGAGTGCGCTCGACAGCTGGCAAGCGAGCGAGCCTAAGTTGCGTGCGGCGGCTATCGAGCTTGAGTCGGCAGATCCCGTGCACGCCCAACCGTTCGATGCGCGCGCCTGCGCAGCACCGCTGCCGCGAGCCTATCAGTGGCTCGACGGCAGCGCCTACCTGCACCACGTCGAGCTCGTGAGGAAGGCGCGCGGCGCTGAAATGCCCGCTTCTTTTCGCACCGATCCGCTCATGTATCAGGGTGGCTCGGATGCGCTTTTGGGCGCCTGCGACGCTGCGCCGTTCGTAAGCGAGGAGCATGGCATCGATCTGGAGGCCGAGGTCGCGGTCGTAACGGACGATGTGCCGCTCGGCGTTACGGCTGCGGCAGCCGCCCGCCATGTGAAGCTCCTCATGCTCGTCAACGACTGGAGTCTGCGCAATCTGGTTGCGGGCGAGCTTGCCAAGGGCTTTGGCTTCCTGCAGTCGAAGCCCGCGACCGCATTTTCCGCTATTGCGGCGACCCCCGATGAGCTTGCGGACGCTTGGCGCGACGGCAAGCTCAACCTGCCGCTTCTGAGCCATATCAACGGCGAACTTCTCGGCCAGCCGAACGCGGGCGTAGACATGAGTTTCAGCTTTTATGAGCTCTTGGCGCATGCCGCGCGCACCCGCCGGCTCGGCGCCGGCACGATCCTGGGATCCGGCACGGTCGCAAACCGCGATCCCGAGCGCGGCTGCTCGTGCCTGGCTGAGCGGCGCACCCTCGAAGTGCTAAAGTACGGTGCTGCCCGCACGCCCTTTCTCAAGTTCGGTGATCGCGTCCGCATCGAAATGCTTGCCGCGAACGGCGCCAGCATCTTCGGCGCGCTCGACCAGGAAGTGGTGCGCAGCCGGGCAGACGTCTAGGCACTGACGGAATGCTTGCGAACTTATGAGCGAATTCACCACGATCATGGCGCGCGATGGCCATGAGTTCCAAACATGGCTCGCCGCACCCCCGGGGCGGCCGCGCGCTGCGATCCTCGTCGTGCAGGAAATCTTTGGCGTCAACAGCCACATTCGCGCGGTCACCGACGGTTATGCGGCCGCGGGCTATGTCGCCATCGCACCCGCCTTATTCGATCGCGTACGCCGCGGCATAGAGCTTGGATACTCTGCTGCCGACATGCAGGAAGGCCAGGGCTACGTCAAACAGTTGCAGCGCGGGCAGACTCTCGCCGACCTGTCCGCCGCCATCGCGGTCGTGAAGCACGCCGGCCGCGTCGGAGTCGTCGGCTATTGCTGGGGTGGGACGATTGCGTATGTGGCCGCCTGCGAGCTGCCGATCGCCTGCGCCGTCGCCTACTACGGCGCCAGTATCACGAAGGAACTTGAAAAGCAGCCGAAGTGTCCGCTCATGTATCACTTCGGAGAGCTCGACAAGCACATTACGGCGAGCGACATCGCCAAGATCAAAGCCGCGCATCCGCAGGGCGAGTTTCATACGTATCGCGCAGATCACGGTTTCAACTGCGAGCAGCGCGCAAGCTACGATGCCGCGAGCGCGCAGCTCGCGCGCGAGCGTTCGCTCGCCTTCTTCGCCAAGCACGTGGCGCGCGCCGAGGCCTGATTGGAACTCGAACTCAAAGACGCTGGCCTGTTGCGCATGCAGGCCTACGTTGCGGGCGCATGGATGCACGCCGCGAACGGCGCAACGCGCGAAGTCTTGAATCCGGCAACCGGAAAGAAGCTGGGTACGGTGCCGAATATGGGGGCGGCCGAAACCCGTAACGCGATCGATGCGGCCGCGAAAGCCCTGCCGGCCTGGGCGAAGAAGACGGCGCAGGAACGCGCACTCATCCTGCGCCGCTGGTACGACCTGATGCTCGCGAATCAGGATGATCTCGCGCGCATCATGACCGCCGAACAGGGCAAGCCCTTCGCCGAGGCGCGCGCTGAGATTGCCTACGCCGCCGCGTTCATCGACTGGTTCGGCGAGGAAGGCAAACGCATCTACGGCGACGTCATTCCGGGTCATCAGCCGGACAAGCGCATTCTCGTGCTGCGCCAGCCGATCGGCGTGGTCGCCGCGATCACGCCCTGGAATTTTCCTGCGGCGATGATTACGCGCAAGGTCGCGCCGGCGCTCGCGGCGGGCTGCACCTTCGTCTGCAAGCCGGCCATTCAGACACCCTACTCGGCGCTCGCGCTCGCCGAGCTCGCCGCGCGCGCCGGCGTACCGCCCGGCGTCCTGAGCGTGCTCACGGGCGATTCGGCCGCGATCGGAGGCGAGATGACCTCACATCCTGCGGTGCGCAAGTTGACCTTTACCGGCTCGACGGCGGTCGGCAAGAAGCTGATGGCGCAGTGCGTCGGCACCCTCAAGAAGCTCTCGCTGGAACTCGGCGGCAATGCGCCGTTCATCGTGTTCGCGGACGCCGATCTTGATGCGGCGGTCGCAGGAGCCATTGCGAGCAAATACCGCAATACCGGCCAGACCTGCGTGTGCGCCAATCGTCTGCTCGTGCAGGATTCGGTCTATGAGGAGTTCGTCAGCAAACTCGCCGCGGCAGTTGGCAAGCTCGCGGTGGGCGATGGGCTTGCGGGACGCACCGATCAGGGGCCGCTCATCGATAAGAACGCGCTCGCCAAGGTCGAAGAGCACATCGCCGATGCGCTCGCCAAGGGCGCCCGCATCGCCTGCGGCGGCGCGCGGCACGCCTTGGGCGGTACGTTTTTCCAGCCGACGATCCTGACCGAGGTCAACTCCAGCATGCTGGTCGCGCGCGAGGAGACGTTCGGTCCGGTCGCGCCGCTGTTTCGCTTCAAATCGGAGGAGGAGGCGCTGCGCCTCGCCAACGACACTGAATTTGGCCTCGCGGCCTACTTCTATACACGTGACCTGGCGCGAGCGTGGCGCGTGAGCGAGGCGCTCGAATGCGGAATTGTCGGCCTCAACACCGGTATCATCTCAACTGAAGTCGCGCCCTTTGGCGGCATCAAGGAATCCGGCATGGGCCGCGAAGGCTCAAAGTACGGCATTCTCGACTACACCGAAATCAAATACGTCTGCGTTGGCGGCATTTGAGTGTCGTACGTAAGTTCTCCGGAGTTCCGTCACGACGGCACCGAGCGCATTGGCGTGCTGCTCGTCAACTCGGGCACGCCGGCGTCGCTGGCAACGCGCGATGTGCGGCGCTTTCTGCGCGGACTTCTGTCCGACCGGCGCGTCGTAGAGCTGCCGCGCGCGTTGTGGCTGCCGGTCCTGTATAGCCTCATCCTGCCGACGCGCCCCTACTTCTCGGCGCGCAAGTACGCGCGCATCTGGACGGCGCAAGGCTCGCCGATGACCACGCTCTCCAATGAGCTGCGTACCGAGCTCATCGGGGTGCTCGCGCCGTTCTCCATTGAGCTCGCCATGCTCTATGGCGAACCGACGGTTGCAAGCGCCCTGTCACGATTGCGCAACTCGGGTGCGCAGAGGATTCTCGTAGTGCCGCTCTTTCCGCAATATAGCGGCGCGAGCACCGGCGCGGTCTATGACCATGTCAATGCGGAGCTGCGCCACTGGCGCTGGCTGCCGGAGCTGCGCTTCGTCGCGGAATATCACGATCATCCGGGCTACATCGAGGCGTTGCGCGCGAGCGTCATGCAGCACTGGCAGACACACGGGCGCACCGAGCGCTTGCTGGTGTCCTTTCACGGGATTCCGGAGCGCTACTTCCAGCGCGGCGATCCGTATTTCTGCAAGTGTCAAAAGACAGCGCGCCTGCTCGCCGAGGAACTCATGCTGCGCGATGAGCAGTGGAGCGTAAGCTTTCACTCCAGATTCGGCGGTGGCCGCTGGCTCTCGCCGTACACGGCCGACGTGATCCGTGAACTGCCGGCGAGCGGCGTCGCTGAGCTGACGGTCGTCTGCCCAGGATTTGCGATCGATTGCCTCGAGACCCTGGAAGAGATCGCCATCGAGAATCGCGAACGCTTCCTCGCAGCCGGCGGCCAGCGCTTTCTGTACGTGCCGGCGTTGAATGCGCGCCCCGAGCACGCGCGCGCGCTTGCGGATCTGATCACGCAGCACTGCCAGGGTTGGACGCACATCGAGCGCGGCCTGTTCCCCGCCGCAGCGCGCGACGCCTCGGCCTGAGCAGACGTGCTCGGCCGCTTTCACGAGATCGCGATCCAGACGAAGGATATCCGCGCGTCGGTCGAATTCTATGAGCGCCTCGGCTTCTCGCAGCTCGAAACGGGCGAAACCTGGACGCATCCCTATGGCGTGTTGACCGATGGACGAATATTCCTCGGGCTGCATCAGCAGCCGTTTGATTCCCCGGCACTCACTTTCGTCCACGCAGGTGTTGCAGGTTATGCGTCCGAGCTTGCAGCGAACGGTGTGACACTTTCATACCAGCGCACCGCCGAGCACGAGTTCCACATCATTGGCTTGAAGGACCCCACCGGGCAGATGCTCAGAGTCGTCGAAGCGCGCACCTACTCGCCGCTACTGCGCGGGCCGGAACGCGCGCCGCTCTGCGGTTACTTCGAGGAGTTCAGCATTCCGAGCACCGATTTCGCGCAGGCGAAGGCGTTCTGGGAGCCCCTCGGATTCGTTGCGACCGAACAGACGGACGCGCCGTACCTGCATTTGCCGCTGACGAGTGATCACCTCGACATCGCCTTTCATCGACCACGCACTCTCGATCGGCCGATGCTGGTGTTTCGCGACCGCGGCATGCACGCGCGCCTGGTGCAACTGCGCGACCTTGAGATAGGTACCTGGCATCCGCCGCCGCACGGGCTCGACTCAAACACAAATGCCATCTTGCAAGCGCCCGAAGGCACGGCGCTCCTCTTTCTCGAGGAAGAACTCTAAAGCAGCCGGAGTCGTCGCAGCGCGATTTCGGCAAGGGCGCGGCCGCCTCTAATTTTTGACGCGCGCTACGATACGAAATTGCAGCTGCATCTCGTCTTGCACCTGCAGTGCGCCAAGTAGGGCTGTAAACGGGGCAAGACCCAGGTCGGTCTGCTTCAGTGGCAGCTCGCCCTGGGCCAGGAGTTCGTTCGAGTTCAGCGTGTAGCTTACCGCGGCCGTGAAGCTGCGCACCTGATCGCGTATCCGCACCTCTACCTGCGTCGTTAAATGCTCGCCGTTTACATCGAAGTTCTCAGAGCGCAGCGAGATCTGGGGATAATGTTCCGCGTCGAGGACTGCGGCACCGAGCATATTGCGACGCGTACCGTCCCTTGCCGTGTCGGGCACGTCGGCCGCAAAATCCGCGCCTTGGGCGGCGCGCAGCTCCGCTTCATCTACTGTGAGTTCCGCGACCGGCACTTCAAGTTCAAAGCTTGAGTGCGCCAGATCCTTTGCGACGTACACGGTCCCCGCCAAATCATGCGATGCGACAATATGATTGTGGCCGGCGCGCGCGAGCGTGCCGCCGCGATACACACGCACGATGAGTAGTGATTCACTGCCGACCACTTCATACGCCTGACCCAGCGCTGGATGTCCGGCCACCGCCTGCCGGTTGGCCGACGCCTCACTCTTATGAGTCTGCGCTGCGCAGCCAGCGAGCACGAGAGCAACGCTGACGGCGCCGAGCGCACGAATGTTGCAAGTGGCATGTATCGGCATAAGCTTAGGTCCTATGCAGTTACGCAATTCTACCGCCCGCTGGGGCAGCGTCGCGCAGTTTCTGCACTGGCTCATCGTGGCGCTCATCATCACGCAAGTGGTCCTGGCACTCTCCGCGGAGCGACTGCACGGCATGGCAAAACTCGCCATGCTCGCGCGCCACAAATCAGTGGGAATCACAATCTTGATGCTGGCGGTGGTGCGCCTCGTGTGGCGGCTCGTCAATCCAACACCGCCGCTGCCTTCTACGCTCAAGCCCTACGAGCGCGTGCTCGCCAACTTCACGCACACGGCACTCTACGTGCTGATCTTTGCGATGCCGATTACGGGCTGGATCATGACGTCGGCACGCGGCTTCCCGGCGAGCTGGTTCAATCTCTTTCAGCTTCCGGATCTGGTGGCGAAGAACCGTGCGCTGTACGAGGCGATGCAGGAGACGCATGAAGCCCTGGCGTTGACTTTGGGCGCGGTCGCGACCCTGCATCTGCTAGCGGCGCTCAAACACCACTTCGTACTGAAGGACACCGTGCTGCGGCGCATGTTGCCATTCACGAAAGTACCCTAATTGGAGTTGTTGCTGACCCGCCTATCTACGATTGCGCGGCATCTTGCCGTACTGCTGATGCTCATTTGTGCGAGCGCGGCCAGCGCAGCGCCTGCGCTCTACAGCGTGGATACCGCAAAGAGCGCGCTCGAATTCGTGTTCGTACAGGCTGGCGCCCAGAACAAAGGGCGTTTCCCGAAGCTCACGGTCAACTTCAACTTTGACGCTGACAACCTGGCCGCCTCGCGCCTCGACGTCGCGATCGACCTCGCCGCGCTCGACACCGGCGACAAGGAGCGCGACGACACGCTGCGCGATGTGGATCTGTTCAATGTCGCAAAATTCCCGCAGGCGCGCTTTGCCGCGACCCAGATCACGAAAACCGCGACCGGCGGTTATGAAGCCGCCGGCACGTTTGTGTTGCGCGGCGTCACCCGAGCTGTGCGCGTGCCGTTCACGTTACGCAGTGCGACCGAACAAGGGCGGCGCGTGTTCTACATGACAGGTAAGACGCTTATCAAACGCCTTGATTTCGGCGTCGGTCAGGGTGAGTGGAAGTCGACCGAGGGGGTGGGCAATGACGTGAATATCAGCTTCAATCTGCGCCTCGTCGCCGCGAGCTGATCACAACGGCGAGCCGTCGCGGCGTGTGAACCGGCCGCGTGTCTGTGGCGCGTTCCACACCATATCGACGTGCGGGTCGGAATAGTGCGCGGTATCCTCTGCGCTGGCGCGATTGCTGATCTCAAGATAAACAGCCGGGCTCGAACCGCGGTTCACGAGCTGATGACCGTCGGCGGCGCCTGCCGGAAATCCGGCGCACATCCCGGCACGCAGCAGCTGTTCGCCTGCATCGGTACACAGCACGACTTCGCCTTGCAGAACGTACACGAGCTCGTCCTCATGCGTGTGCCAATGTCGCATGGCCGATTCCTTCCCGGGCGGCAGCGTCGTGAGATTGACGCCGATTTTCGTAAGACCGAGCGCATTGCCGAGCCGGCGTTTCTCGCGCGGCAGGACCCGGGATCGATACGGCTCGGGGTAGCCGGATGAATC
>DAITPA010000007.1:0-35488 GCA_036833805.1 Steroidobacteraceae bacterium
GAACAGCCGGTCACGACCATCGACGGCGTTCTTGATATTCATATCTACGACGTCGCGCGCGTCGAAGCCCTGGCAGGTCCCCAAGGTACGCTTTACGGAGCAAGCTCCGAAGCCGGGACCATTCGCATCATCACGAACAAGCCCGACCCGACGGCTTTCGCCGCCGGCTACAACCTGGAGCTCAATTCCGTCGCGCACGGTGGCGTCGGCGACCAGGTCGAAGGGTTCTTGAACATGCCGATCACGCCGATCGCGGCTGTTCGCTTGGTCGCCTGGCAGGAGCACATGGCAGGTTTCATCAATGTGGTGCCGAAATCGTACTTGTTCCCCTCTTCTGGAATTACCTTCAGCGACGCGCCGTTTGTCAAGAAAGATGCCAATGACGTCGACATCAGAGGCGGACGCGCGGCGCTCAAGGTTGATCTCAACGATAGCTGGACGATTACGCCTACCATCATGGGCCAGGTCACCTCGACGGGAACCGGGCCTTTTGCCTACAACCCGGCGGCCGGGGACCTGAATACCTTCCAGTTCTTCTCCGACCAGACGCGCGATTCGTGGATGCAATCGGCCCTCACGGTGGAGGGCAAGATCAGTGATTTCGATATCGTCTATTCGGGCGGTTATCTGACGCGCAATCAGCACGAGAGTGAGGACTACACGGATTATTCGTTCTTCTATGATACGGCCAAAGGCTCGGGAGCCTATTTCAAGGACAACGCTGGCAAGCTTATCAACCCCGCGCAGCATATTATCGGGCGCGACCATTACACCAAGACCAATAACGAGCTGCGCGTCACGTCGCCCAAGCAGTACCGGTTCCGCTTCACCGCGGGCGCGTTTTTGCAGCGCCAGGTGCATGAGATTCTGCAGGACTACCTCGTGACCAACGGCGGCGACCCCTTGGGTTCCGTGGCGCCCAACGATATCTCAATCCCGGGCTGGCCTGGTTCAATCTGGCTCACGGATGAAGAACGCGTGGATCGGGATTCGGCCGTGTTTGGCGAAGCGACATTTGATTTCACCGATTCCTTAAGCGGCAGCGCCGGAATTCGCCATTACACCTACGACAACACGCTGTATGGATTCTACGGATTCAACTCAACCTACAGCTCGCATGAGGGCGTTGCGACTTGCTTTCCGGGGTCGACGCCGTTTCATGGCGCGCCGTGCGTCGACTTGAACGGCCGCAGTGCAGGCTCAGGCAATTCGCCGAAGCTTAATTTGACGTACAAGTTCGACCCCAATCACATGGTCTATGCGACCTGGTCGAAAGGTTTCCGTCCCGGCGGCGTCAATCGCAACGGTGGCGGTACGGAGCCGCCCTACAAAGCCGATTTTCTCACCAACTATGAAATCGGCTGGAAGAGCACTTGGCTGGATCACCGTCTGCGATTCAATGGCGCCGTGTTCCTCGAGAAGTGGAAAGACTTTCAATTTTCCTTCCTCGGGCCCAATGCGCTCACCATTATCGCCAATGCGGGTCAAGCGACCATCAAGGGTCTTGAAAGCGATCTTGAGTTCGCTGCTACGGAAGGCCTGACGCTGTCGAGCGGCTTCTCCCTGATCGACGCGAAGCTCACGCAGCAGTACTGCGTCGATCCGACTCAGTGCAGTGTCCCGGGCTATGAGCAGTTTGCGCCAAGCGGCACGCAGTTGCCGGTGACACCGAAATTCAAAGGCAACTTCACGGCTCGCTACAGCTTTGCGATGGGTGCCGGGTTCAAGGGCAACCTGCAAGGCTCTGCGGTCTACGTGGGACCGCGGTGGGCGGATCTGCGCATCGTGGCGCGGGATGATCTGGGTAAGATGCCCGCGTATACCATCGCGGATTTCTCGGCAGGACTTGAAAAGAATGGCTTAACGGCGGAGCTCTTTATCAGCAATGCGTTCGATGAGCGCGCGGTGCTGGCGCGCTACGCTGAATGCGACGTAGTCAATTGCGGCGTGATCGCGAAATACGATCTGCCGAATCAGCCGCGCACCATCGGACTTAGGTTTGGCCAGAAGTTTTGAGCGTTTGAGGAAGGCGCACACATCAGCCGCGAGGCTTCGCGCCGTATAGCGTCATGAACGCGTTGACCGCCTGTGCGGTCTGCAGCCGGATCGCGTCGCTGCTGAGCGGGGCAATGAGGTTCAAGAGAAACTGCAGATGGGTGCGGCCCTTGCAGAGGCTCAGGAACTGCTCCGCCGCAAGTTGGCAGTCGGGAAGGTCGATCAAACCGCGCGCCTTCGCCGCTTCCAGATAGCTCTCGAGTCCCTTCTGTCCGCGCGCTGGCCCCACCTCGTAAAACACTCGGGCAAGCTCCGGACTCCTCTGCGCTTCGGCGACCAGAATACGGAACATCTGCACGGTCGCTTGCGAGAAGAGGTGCTGCAGATACTGCTCGCCCAAACGGGTGAGCGTCTCCACCGGCTCGCCTTCGGCGGCCACCTCGAGTATGCGATCCGCGGCCGCGCCGCACATGCTGCGCACCTGCGCCTCGAAGAGCTCTTCCTTGCTCTTGAAGTAATTATAAAGAGTGCCTTTGGATCCTCCGAGGCGCGCGGCAATCGTCGACATCGATGCCGCGGTATAGCCCTGCTCGAAGAAGACTTCGCGCGCGACGGCAAGGATCGTCTCGCGGCGCTGGTCGCGCGCACAGGCACGAGGCGGTGGTGTCGTCATAACTTTGACCATACGGTACGGCGATTCCTTGACCTCTCGGGGGCGGACGGGCATAGTAGCACGATTCTGACCGTACTGTACGGTCATTACTGTATCCGTGAGCCTCATGCCGAGCCCCAGCCGCACGAAGACCGCGATCCTAACCGTGAGTGTATGGGGGCTTGCCGCCTGTGCAACGGTTCCGGATCTGGGGTCTGGCCCCGATCCTAAAGGAGCGCAAAGCTATGTTGCGACGGCGAGCTTCGCGGCGTCACCCGCCGATTGGCCTGCCGATGGGTGGTGGAACGCCTATGCCGACCCGCAGCTGAGCGCACTGATCGAGGCGGCGCTCAAGGACTCGCCGACCCTGGCGCAGGCGCAAGCCCGCATCGCCAAGTCCGAAGCGGAAAGCGGCGAGGCACGCGCGGCGTACCTGCCGACGCTTGAAGCCGATGGATCGTACTCTGAGGTCAAAGAGAGCCTCAATCAGGGCTTTCCGGCGCAGTTCGCGCAGTTCTTGCCGCGCGGCTACAACTCCTCGGCATATTTGGCGCTCAAGTTTGGCTACGAGTTCGACTTCTGGGGCAAGAACCGCGCGGCGGTTGCGGCGGCGGTATCCGAAGTGCGGGCCGCGCAGGCCGAGGCGGCCGAAACGCGCCTTGCTCTGTCGGCAGGGATTGCTTTGGCTTATGCGGACCTCGGGCGCCTATACGCCGAGCGGGATGTGGCGGCACGCTCGGCCGAGGTGAGAGAGGAGACCGCCACTCTCGTGGCGCGACGCGTGGACAACGGTCTTGATACGCGCGCAGAGCTCAAACAGGCCGAGGCCGGAGCGCCTGCCGCCCGTGCGCAGATGGCGGCCGTGGATGAAGAGATTGCGCAGGCAAAGAATCGGCTTGCGGCGCTCATCGGGGCGGGCCCCGACCGGGGCATCGCGATCGAGCGGCCCGCGGCCGTGCAGGTGAAAGCCTTCGGCTTGCCGACTGAACTTGCGGCGCAGCTTCTCGGGCGCCGTCCGGATGTCATCGCCGCACGCTGGCGTGCCGAGGCTGCCGCCAAGCGCATTGGCGCAGCACGTGCGCAGTTCTACCCGAATATCAATTTGGCCGCTTACATTGGCCAGCAGGCGCTGTTCGCCAATCTGCTTTTTAAGACGAGCTCGCAGATCGGCAGCGTCGGCCCCGCCGTCAGCTTGCCGATCTTTGAAGGCGGCCGACTGCGCGCGCAGCTACGCGGCGCGCGGGCGGACTACGAGGCTGCGGTTGCAAGCTATGACGCAACCCTCATTCAAGCATTACGCGAGCTTGCGGACACGGCTGCGAGCGAGCGCGCTCTTGCCGTGAGATTGCGCGAAAGCAGAACGGCGCTCGCGGCAGACGAGGAGGCCTACCGGCTCACGCGGCTGCGCTACGAGGGGGGGCTTGCCAATTATCAATCGGTGCTGCTCGCCGAGGATGCCGTGCTGCAGGCGCGCGTCATCGTTGCCGATCTCGACGCGCGCGCATTCACGCTCGATGTACAGCTCGTGCAGGCGCTCGGCGGCGGCTACACCCAGAGCTGAAGCGCGCGCTGCATTTATATTAGGACCTGTCCCATGCCGAACTCCACCACCTCAAGAAATCCACAAGTCAAACTGCTCGAAAGCACGCCGGCGACTGAGCCGCCGGCGGCTGCCACGACCCCCGCCGAGAGCGCGCGGCCGGCGGCGCGCCGCAAACGGCTATTCCTGATTCTGGGCGCAGTGCTCCTCGCGGGTGTGCTCGGCACGTCCCTTTGGTTCTGGATCACGGCCGGCGAGATCACGACCGACAATGCCTATGTCGATGCCGATGTCGCGCAGGTCACCCCGCTGTACGGCGGCCCGGTTGCAGCGGCGTACGTCAGCAATACCGACATTGTGAAGAAGGGCCAGCTTCTTGTAGTGCTCGACGGCGCCGATGCCAAAATCGCGCTGGCGGAAGCGCAAGCACAGCTCGGGCAGGTGCAGCGCAAGGTGCAGGGTTATTTTGCGAACGACGCGGCGCTCGGCAGCCAGGTCATCTCCCGCGACGCCGACATCGCGCATGCCGCTGCGCAGCTTTCGAGCGCGGCGGCGGATTACCAGCGCGCGCGGGTCGACCTGACGCGCCGTCAGGCATTGAGCGCATCCGGGGCCGTGTCGGAAGATGAGATCACCCGCGCGCAAAATGCATTTTCGGCAGCGCAGGCGGCGCTTGCAGGAGCCCGGGCCGCGCACGCGCAGGCGGTCGCGCAAAAGACCACGGCGATCGGTCAGCGCTCGGTCAATAGTGCGCTCATTGAGGGCACGAGCGCCGACGCTAATCCCGAGGTCCAAGCTGCGCGTGCCAAATTTGAGCAAGCCGAGCTTAATGTTGCGCGCACGCGCATCACAGCCCCGATCGACGGGGTCATCGTCAAGAATGCCGTGCAGGTCGGCCAGCAGGTGCAGCCCGGCCAGACCCTGATGACCATTGTGCCGATTGAAGCGGTGTACGTGAACGCCAACTATAAAGAGGCGCAGCTGCGCAACGTACGTATTGGCGAACCGGCGGTATTGACCTCCGACCTTTACGGTGGCACGGTCAAATACCACGGCAAAGTCGTGGGCATCGGTGGCGGCACCGGCGCGGCTTTTGCGCTCATCCCGGCGCAGAATGCCACCGGCAACTGGATCAAGGTGGTACAGCGCCTGCCGGTCAGAATCGCGCTTGATCCGGCGGAGCTGCGCGCGCATCCACTGCGCGTGGGCCTGTCGATGACCGCCGTCATTGACGCCTCGCGGCGCTGACGCCCGACCAGACATCGCCATGACGACCGACACTGCCGGCGCGCAAAACGCGCAAAGCGGCGAGTTCTCGCCGATGAGCGGCACGCCGTTGTGGATAGCGGGCAGTCTGCTCGCCATCTCCAACTTTGTGGTCGTGCTCGACATGACGATTACCAACGTCTCGGTGCCGAACATCGCGGGCGGACTTGCTGTCTCGCCGAGCCAGGGCACCTGGGTCATCACATCCTATGCGGTCGCCGAGGCGATCATGGTGCCGCTGTCCGGCTGGCTCGCACAGCGCTTTGGGACGGTCAGGCTTTTTGTCGCCTCCATGCTCGGCTTTGGTGTGTGCTCGGCGCTGTGCGGTTTTGCGCCGTCGCTCGGATTTCTGGTGCTGTTTCGGGTGCTGCAGGGTGTTTGCGGCGGCCCGATGATGCCGCTCACGCAGACGCTCTTGCGGCGCATCTTTCCACCGGCGCAGCAGGCTCAGGCGCTGGGTCTGTGGTCGATGACGACCGTGGTGGCGCCCATCGCAGGGCCGCTGTTAGGCGGCGCGCTGGTTGATGGCGTGGGCTGGCCGTGGATTTTCTTCATCAACGTGCCGGTGGCGATCATTGTTGCGGTATTTTCCTGGCGCGCACTCGCCAAACACGAAACCGTCACTCGGCGCATCCCGGTCGATTTTGTGGGGCTCGGCCTGCTCATCACCTGGGTGGGCGCGATGCAGATCATGCTCGATAAGGGCAAGGATCTTGACTGGTTCGACTCGCCGTTCATCGTCACGCTCGCTCTCATCGCGGTCATTGGTTTTGTCGCGTTTCTTATCTGGGAGTTGACCGATGCGCATCCGGTGGTCGACCTACGGGTGTTCCGCCACCGCGGCTTTGCCACCGCGGCCGTGGTGATGTCGCTGACCTTCGGCTCCTTTTTCTCAACCGTCGTGCTGCTGCCCCTGTGGCTGCAGATCAATCTGGGGTATACCGCGACCTGGGCGGGGCGCGCCACGGCGTTCCAGGGAGTATTCGCGGTCATCATGTCGCCGATCGTCGCGCGTTTGACGACGAAGTACGACGCGCGGCTCCTGGTGTCGTTCGGCGTGCTGGTGTTGGGCGCGGCCACCTTCTGGCGCAGCACTTTCACAACCGATACCGATTTCTTGCGAATCGTGTGGCCGCAGCTGGCTCAGGGCTTTGCCATACCGTTCTTTTTCATACCGCTGATGGCGGTTGCCTTGGGCGCCGTCACGCCGCGCGAGACGACCTCCGCCGCGGGCCTCCTCACCTTCATGCGCTCCACCGCGGCAGCCTTCGCAACTTCCATCACGACCACCAACTGGGAAGATATTGCGAGCGCGCGGCGCGGCGATATCGCCGGATCATTGAATGGCGGGCAAACGCTGCTGGATACGCTGACGCGAGCCGGCGCCACCGCCGCCCAGGCGCTGCGTCAGCTTGACGCGCTCGTGCAGACGCAGGCGGTGATGCTCGCGACCGATCGGGTGTTTCTTGTCACCTCGTTCATATTCCTCTTGGCCGCTGGCGCGATCTGGATCGCACCGCACGGCAAGCGCAGCGCAAATTCCGCAAGCACCGCTCATTGACGACAGCGTCGGCCAAACTCAGCAGCGCTCGCGCCCCGCTCGCCTAGGGCCGGTGCGACGCTGCGAAAGCAGCGCGCTGCCTCTTCGCAGGCTATGATTCCTGCGCGGCGGGCACCTCGTTAGCAGGGCTTGAAGGGCAATTCCGCAGCTATTTCACGCACTCAAGTAATCCAATTGGTTTCGGGAAGCTTTCCCTTTGCTGAACACTGAAAACCGTGCTGTGCGGCCGCGGCACCGCGGCGCACTTCGGCGCATGACATTGCGAGCGAGGCTGATCGTGCTCGTCGGGTTCGTGCTGCTCGTGAGCCTGCTTTCGGGCGGTATGCTCGCCTGGTGGCATGCGGCGCAGTCGGCGCGCGCCGAAATGCAGGCCGCGCTGCTCGCGGGCGAGCACCGCGTGCGTGATTCGATCGAACATCTGGCGGAGGTTACGGATCGCGAGGGCGATCTTAGGCGTTTGATTGCGACCTTCAATGCAGATCGACACGTGCGCGCGATGCTCCTTGACTCCGCGGGGCGCAGCCTCGCAAGCTCGGTACTGTCGACGCCTCTGCATCCGGAGCCTGACTGGTTCTTTGACCTCTTGGGGGTCGGGCCGACGACTACCCTGATAGCGATCGGCGCCAACGTCGCGGCCGAAAAAGCGATCGAGCTTAAGACCGATCCGCACAACGAAGTGAGCGAGGTATGGATCGAGTTCCGCGACGGCATGGTAATCGTGCTGTTGTTCTGCGTCTTGAGTTTTGCGCTCATTTATTGGATGGCGGGGCGCAGCCTGCGCCCGCTTGAGACGCTGGCGGCGGGATTTGGCACGATCGGCGGCGGCGATTACGCGGCGCGTGTGGCGGAGGGCGGACCGCCGGAAGTGGAGGGCCTGTCGCGCGCGTTCAATGCCATGGCCGAGCATTTGGGCGCCCTGGAAGCGCGCAACCAGCGCCTGCACACGCAGCTGCTGACGATCCAGGAAGAAGAGCGCGCGGATCTTGCACGTGATCTGCACGATGACGTCGGTCCATTTCTGTTTGCCGTGAACGTCGATGTTGCGAGCATTGCAAGTTCCGCCGAGGCGCGCGGCGACACGGAAACTCTGGAGCGCGGACGCTCGATCCGCGAGGCCGTGAGCCACATGCAAAAGCACGTGAAGTCCATTCTCGGCCGCCTCAGGCCCACCGGGCTTACTGACATCGGCCTTGCGCAGGCGGTGGAAAATCTCGGCGTCTTCTGGCGCCGCCGCCATCCGCAGCTCGCCGTCCATTTCGACCTGGGTCCCGCGGATGTGAGTTTCGGCGATGTTTTGGATGCGACGCTGTATCGCCTGATTCAGGAGAGCCTCACGAATGCGATTCGTCATGGACGGCCGCGCAACGTCACGGTGACCATAAAGGCCGAGGACGAAGGGGACATTCTGCTAGAGGTGTCCGACGATGGAGTGGGCTTTGCCGATTCCACCGATGGAACAGGCCTGGGGCTTGCGGGAATGCAGGAGCGCATTGCAGCGCTCGGTGGCAGCTTGAGCGTGCGCAATCAAGCCGACGGCCATGGCGCAAGCGTCACGGCGCGCCTGCCGCGCGAGGCGACGGCAGGCGCTGCGCAGCCCGAGGCGAGCGCATGAAAGTTCTGGTGGTGGACGATCACGCGGTCGTGAGAGATGGCCTCCGGCGCCTGCTCGTTACCTTGCCGGACGTCGATATTTTTGATGCCGCGACTGGGCGCGAGGCCTTGTCCTTTGTGCAGCGGCAAGCCCCTGATCTCATCCTTCTTGATCTGCATCTGCCGGGAATCGGCGGCATCGAGCTGTTGCGCAGACTGCTCGTCATAAGCCCAAGCGCGCGCATCCTCGTTTTCAGCATGCACGCGGAGACTATGTATGCCGCGCGGGCGCTGCAGGCCGGGGCGCGCGGCTATGTCAGCAAGAATGCGAGTCCCGAGGAGCTGCAGGTTGCCCTGCACCGCGTGATTGACGGCGGGCGGTACGTGGAGCGGGAAATCGCCCAGGAGCTTGCAGTGCACGGGCCGGTCGACGCCGATCCGTGGAATAAACTCACCGAGCGCGATCTGGAGATCCTGCGGCTCTTGAGCGAAGGACGCAGCCTTGCGCAGATCGCAGCGGCCATTGGCGTCAGCTACAAGACGGTTGCCAATATCTGTACGCAGATCAAGGCGAAATTAGGCGTCAGCCGCACGGCCGATCTGGTGCGCCTGTCGATCGAGATGGGTGTCTCTTAAAGCTGCGCGCGCACTGCGATCCTGTCGCTGAGCTGACGATCGACGTAGAACTGTTCGACCTCGAATTCGCCCACGTCATGCGCGGACGATACGGCGTGCTCGACCTCGTACTCCGAGTTGAAGAGCGTACGGTCGTCAAACTTGTTGCCGATGCCAAATACCGCGCGCGCGAGATCAAATTCGGTGAGGCTGGCATCGCGGCCCGGGTGCGTGTAATAGATCTCGCCGTAACCCCACAGGCTTAGGTTCTCGAAGCGCGAGCTTGCAGCAGGTAGCGTCATCGCCGGCGCGCTCGATGCGACCGGAGCGCACGGCGGCGCCTGGCGCGCAGCGCAAGTCGCCTGATCCTCGGCCATGAGCGCTTTGAGCTCGGCCTGCACTTCTTGCAGCTGTTGCGCGAGCTGCGCGACGCGCCGTTCGAGCTTCTGTTTGCGCGCATGGGTGTCGGTCGTTGCCGGCTCGGCGCCAGCAGCCGCAGCAGCGCACAGTAGCGTCGCCACTGGCGCCCGCAGAGAGGATTTGTTTCGAATTTTCATTGCGGTCTGCGGATTAAGGCAACTTTCGTAAAGCCAGGATCTGTGGCCCGGCATCACCGCCCCGTATTAATGATAATGCTAATCATTCTCATTAGCCTTTATAAGGCGGGACTCGTATCTGCATTCTGTTAAGTCAGGAAGTCTCAGGCGGAGCGAGCGGCGCATGCAGGCCGCATCGATGTGGCATGCCGAAACTGCGGCGGACACTTGTCATGCATGCCCGCAGGTCCGCTCGCTTTGGCGGCGCGTAAGCGCGCTCGGCGGTATTTGCAGAAACTCGCGCTGGGCCAAGGGGTACACTCGCCGCCGACACGTCCACCCTGGTTATCACCGCATGCAACCAACCGGCACGCCGCCGTCGCCCGCCTTCGCAGATCTTGGTCTGACGGCGCCCCTGTTGAAGGCGCTTGCCGACGTCGGCTACGAGTCCCCCTCACCGATCCAGGCGGCCACCATCCCGGTGTTGCTGTCGGGCGCGGATATCCTCGGTCAGGCGCAGACCGGTACCGGCAAGACCGCAGCGTTCGCATTGCCGATCCTCGCGAAGCTTGATCTTGCGCAGAAAGAGCCGCAGGCGCTGGTGCTCGTGCCGACGCGGGAACTTGCGATCCAAGTGGCCGAGGCGTTTCAGAAGTACGCCGCGCACCTGCGCGGCTTTCATGTGATGCCGATCTATGGCGGCCAAAGCTACACCCCGCAGCTAAATGCTCTGAAGCGCGGCACGCACGTCATCGTCGGCACCCCCGGACGGGTGATGGACCATCTCGAACGCGGCACGCTGTCGTTAAAGGGCGTACGCTTTGTCGTGCTCGATGAAGCCGACGAAATGCTGCAGATGGGTTTCGTCGACGCAATTGAGTCGATTTTGAGTCAGGCGCCGGCGGAACGTCAGGTCGCGCTGTTCTGCGCCACCATGGCGCCGCAGATCAGGCGTATCGCGCAACGCCACCTGCGCTCGCCGCAGGAAATTACGATCAAGAGCAAGACCACCACGGCGACCGACATCCGTCAGCGCTACTGGGTCGTGAGCGGCATGCACAAGCTTGACGCGCTGACGCGCATTCTCGAGGTGGAGACCTTCGATGCGATGCTGGTGTTCGTGCGTACCAAGCAATCCACGGTCGAGCTTGCTGAGAAATTGCAGGCGCGGGGATTTGCCGCCGCGGCGCTGAATGGCGACCTGCAGCAGTCGCAGCGCGAGCGCACGCTCGCGCAGTTGAAGGCGGGGCAGATCGATATTCTGGTTGCGACCGACGTCGCCGCGCGCGGGCTTGATGTCGAGCGCATTGGGCACGTGGTCAACTTTGATGTGCCCTACGATACGGAATCCTACGTGCATCGCATCGGCCGCACCGGTCGCGCCGGGCGCAGCGGCGAGGCCATTTTGTTCATCGCGCCGCGCGAGCGCAACATGCTGCACGCGATTGAGCGCGCGACCCGCCAGCCGATTGAGATCATGACCCTGCCGACGATTGACGATGTCAATGCCAAACGCGTGGCCAAGTTCAAAGAGCGCATCGCGGCAGCGCTCACGAGCGAGGCAGCGAGTACCTACCGCGCCGTGATTGAGGAATTCGCGCACGAGACGGGTGTGGACATCGTGGACGTCGCGGCAGCGCTGGCGCAGCTTGCGCAGGGCAAGACGCCGCTCCTCCTGAACGCCAAGCGCGTCGCGGCACAGGAAGAAAAAGCGCGCGCAAGCGAGCGCGCGCACGCGAACGAACGCTCGCATGCCGGCGGTGGTGAGACCCGGCAGCGCGGACGTGGATCACGCTTTGACCCGCAGGAAATTTATCGCTTGGAGGTCGGCAGTGTGCACGGCGTGCAGCCCGGAAACATCGTCGGTGCGATTGCGAACGAGGCGCGGCTTGATGGTTCGCAGATCAACCGCATTGATATCCGCGGTGACCACAGCTTCGTGCGTTTGCCGGAAGACATACCGCCTGAAGTGCTCTCGCGTCTGCAGCGCGTGCGCGTCAAGGGGCAGCTCCTGTCGATCAGCCGCGTCGAGCGCCGGCCGCCGCCGCACAAGGCAGCGCGCCGCGCCGAGCGGGCGCACAAGGAGCGCTAGTACCGCCGTAGGTGAGAGATGGCGAATAGCGTACGCGACAACAGCGCAGCGCAGCGCTATGAGATGGACGTCGAGGGCCGGCTCGCGTTCATCACCTATCGCCGCGCCGGCGCCGTCGTGACTCTTCTACATGCTGACGTGCCGCATGAGTTTTCCGGACGCGGTGTGGGCTCGGCGCTTACGAAAGGAACGCTCGAGCTCGCGCGGGCGCAGGGCGACAAAGTCGTGCCGCGCTGCCCATTCATCGTGACCTATATCAAAAGGCACGCGGAATTTCAGGATCTGCTCGTCGGCGGCGAGCGCACTTCTTAGCGTCAACGGCAACGCTGTGCGCACAATTCCAAATAGCTGCTTGAAAGGTCAACGCCTACCGACGCGCGGCCGAGGCTTCTCGCCGCCACCAAGGTGGTGCCGGTGCCGCAGAACGGGTCAAGCACGATGCCGCCAGCGGGGCAGGTTGCGAGTATCGGGATGAGGCACAGGTCGAGCGGATAGGCGGCGAAATGCGCCGCACGCTTCTGCGTATCTTCGGGAAGGATATTCCACACATCGTTAGGCTTGCTGCCGCGCGGATGGTAACGCAGAAAATAGAAGCCTCGGTCGCGCAGCTCCTGCGCACGCCCGGATAACTTTTCACTGTTGGAGTGAGTGGTGCGCTGCTGACCGCGGATGATCATGCGGAAATCGGCCAGCCGCCCGGCGCAGATCTGCGCAAGCAGCGCGTTGAGGGCGTGCAGTGCCGCCTGCTTTTCTTGCGCTGCGAGTTCGGTGGAGAGCTCGATTTGGCGTTTGTATCGTACGCCGGACACGCCGGTCGCCGAGATGACGGCACCGTTCACGACGCGCGCTTGCCTCGCCTTGGTGCGTATCGCGTTCGCGTCGTAGTAATAGCCTTTCGCCCGCTGCACGAAGTGAAACACATGTTCGTGGACGTTGCCGAGCCGATCCTTGCTGTTGTCCATGCCGCTCTTGACCTTGTTCCAGATCACACTGTTGCGCAGGATCCATCCCTGCTGATCGGTTAGGGCAAACGCCACACGCCACGGTATGCCGACGAGGCCCTTGTGCTGGTAGCTGTCGCCGATGTTGAGCCAGAAGGACCCCTCGCGCTTCAGCACGCGCTTCACTTGCAGGAAGACCTCTGCAAGATGCTTCACGAAATCGCGATGGTCGCTCTCCAGGCCAATGCCGCCTTGCGCGTATTCGCGCTTGCCCCAGTAGGGTGGCGACGTCATGACGCAATCGACCGACTGTTCAGGCAGGCTTGCAAGCACGGCGCGAGCATCGCCCGCGAGCAGTAACGGCGCTAAAGTTCCCGAGCGCGCATGCTCATTGAAGGCTGCGTGGTACGAAGAGTTTCGGAACGCGGCGCGCGCCGCGGGAGTCAGCAACGGCGCGGGCGGTTTGCAAAGGCTTGCGGGCGCCTCGTCCATTAAAGACCCTCGCCACTCGTCAGCGGCTGATGGTAGCCATCCGGGCGGGAAAGACAACCAAAGCTGATTTGCGCGCGCGTTTGCGTGGCTGCGTTGAGCGCGGGCACTGCCTCGGCAATTGCGCACGAGCACCTGCGCCCGGCTCTAGCAGAGCTTACGCAAACGCACTAACCGCGATAAGCTTGTCATGCATCGACTCTCGCCACCCTCCTTGACATTCCGGGCGCTGGAATTCGTCCCCTGGAATGACTGGGCGAGATCCGCAGCCTGGTTTTTGCGTAGGCCTAATTGAAAGAACTCATGTTTCGGGCATTCGGCAGGCCGTCAAGGGCACCGCCATGGAACAGCGAAGAGCTCCTGCGCGAAGAGCTCTTCAGCGTCGAGCGATTGGAGCAGCACGGGCGCAGTCTCGCCGCAGCCGAGTCAGCAACCGTCGGGCGTTCGCGCGGACGCTCTCTGAGTGCCCGCCTACGGAACAATGCGGCGGTCCTGCTAGCCGCCTATCGAGATATTGCCGCCGCCGTGCAGGCGGGCCGTCCGATTACGCCTGCCGCAGAGTGGTTGCTCGACAACTATCACGTTATTGAAGAGCAGATCCGCGAGATCCGCGTCGATTTGCCGCCGGGATTTTACCGGGAATTGCCGAAGTTCTCGGCCGGTCCGTTCGCAGGCTACCCGCGCGTGTTCAGTGTGGCGTGGGCGTTTGTGGCGCACACCGACAGCCGCTTCGACCCGGAAATCCTGCGGCGCTTCGTACGCGCCTATCAGAGCGTGCAGCCGCTCGCTATCGGTGAGCTCTGGGCGGTCGCGATAACGCTGCGCGTCGTGCTTGTCGAGAACCTGCGGCGCGCGGCGCAGCGCATCGTCAGCAGTCGCATTGCGCGTCAGGAGGCGGATGCGATTGCCGACCGGCTGTTGGGCGTAAACGGCCATGTGCAGGAGCCCGACGCATTAGTGCGCGCGCATGAAGAGAAGAGCGCAGCGGTGCCGCCGGCGTTTGCCGTGCAGCTTGCACAACGCTTGCGCGACCAGGACCCCAAGGTGACTCCGGCGCTGGTGTGGCTGGAGCAGCACCTGGCGCGAGGCGGAAGCAACGCCGAGCAGGTGGTGCACGATGAGCACCAGCGGCAGGGCGCATCGAACGTCACCGTGCGCAATATCATCACGAGCATGCGGCTCATATCGGATGTGGACTGGGCCGAGTTCTTCGAAAGCGTAAGCCTCGTTGACGACACGCTGCGCGCCGGAAGCGATTTTGCGCAATTGGATTTTGCGACACGCAATCTCTACCGCGGCGCGATCGAGAAGCTCGCGCGCGGCTCAAGGCTCACTGAAGTAGAGGTCGCACAAGCCGCCGTCACTGCCACACAACGGCAAGATGCGAGCGACGCGGCGCGCGCACGCGATCCGGGCTACCACTTGATTGCGGCCGGGCGCCCGGCTTTCGAGGCCGCAGTCGGCTACCGCGCATCGATCTGGACGCGCGCCGGGCGTTTCAATACGGCCGTCGGGGCGCTCGATTACATCGGCGGCGTCGTGCTCATGAGCGCAGTCGTGCTGTCGGCGGCTTTACTGACTCTTGATGCGCGCGTGGTGTTGGGTTCGCGCTTTACATTATTTGCGCTGCTGGGATTGATTCCGGCAATCGACGCGGCGGTTGCGGTTCTAAACCGCATCGTCACGCGCCGCATCGGCGCGACCATCCTGCCGGCGCTGGCGTTGCGCGCAGGCGTACCGGCGGAGCTGCGCACGATGATTGTTGTGCCCACTCTTTTGACGACGAAAGCCGCCGTCGAGGCGGAGCTTGAGCGCCTGGAGATCCACTTTCTCGCATCGCCCGAAGGCGACTTCTATTTTGCGCTCCTGTCCGACTGGATGGACTGCGCGACGCAGAGCGCAGCGCAGGACGGGGCGCTCTTTAAATCGGCCGTCGACGGCATCGCGCGTCTGAATGTTCGGCACGGGGCCGGCCAAGGCGGTCCGCGCTTTCTGCTGTTGCATCGGCAGCGCGTTTGGAGCGCGGGGCAAAACGTCTGGATGGGATGGGAGAGAAAGCGCGGCAAACTGCATGAGTTGAACCGGCTGCTGCGCGGCGCCACCGACACGACCTTCGTCAACGTCGTGGGACGTCCGCCGGCGGTGCCGCCCGGCGTGCGCTACATCATCACGCTCGATGCAGACACGCGCCTGCCGCGCGAGACCGCGCGGCGACTCGTCGGCAAGCTCGCCCATCCACTCAATCAGGCGCGCTTTGATCCAGTGGTCGGCCGGGTGGTCGAAGGTTACGCCGTACTGCAACCGCGCGTCACGCCTTCATTGCCTGTCGGCCGCGAGGGGTCGATTTTTCAGCGCGTCTTCTCGAGCGCGAGCGGCATCGACCCGTATGCCGCTGCGGTATCGGACGTCTATCAGGATCTTTTGGGCGAGGGTTCTTATACGGGCAAGGGCATCTATGACGTCGATGCGTTCGAAGCGGCGCTTGCGGGCCGCGTGCCCGACGGCACGCTCTTGAGCCATGACCTCTTTGAGGGCATCTTCGCGCGCGCCGGCCTCGCATCGGACATCGAGGTCGTCGAGGAATTTCCGACGCGCTACGACGTGTCCGCCAGTCGTCAGCACCGCTGGGCGCGCGGTGATTGGCAACTTCTGCCTTGGATCTTTGGTCGTCGCGACGCGGCTGCTCGCAGCCGCGTCAGCAGCAGAATGTCCCTCATCGGTCTGTGGAAGATGTTGGACAATCTGCGCCGCACGCTGTCGGCGCCGGCCGCCGTTGCCGCATTGCTCGTGGGATGGACGCTGCCGTTGCGTGCGGCCGGCGTTTGGACCGCATTCATTATTCTGACCATCGCGATTCCGACGCTGCTGCCGATCACGGGAGCGATCGTGCCGCGCAACGCCGGCGTGACGCTACGCAGCCATCTGCGCGCGCTCGGCCGGGATCTCGGGCTTGCCGCGTCCCAGACCGCGCTGCTCATCGTATTCCTTGCACATCAGGCGGCGTTGATGAGCGATGCGATCGTGCGCACGCTGTATCGGCTCTTCGTGACACGCCGCAATCTTCTGGAATGGGTGCCTGCCGCGCAGGCGAAGCCGAGCTCCGAGCTTTCCGTAGCAAGTCTGTATCGACGCATGGCCGGTGCCCTAGCGCTCGGCGTTCTCGCCGCGATTGCAAGCGCGCTTTTTGCACGGCATATCTGGTTTCTGGCGGCGCCGTTCGTAATCGCTTGGATCGCATCCCCGGCGATTGCGTTCTGGATCAGCCGCGCGCCACTTTCTGGAGGGCGCGAGTCGCTCACCGCCAAAGAAGCGCGCGCATTGCGAAGAGTCGCGCGGCGTACCTGGCGGTTCTTTGAGACCTTCGTCACCGCCGCCGACAACATGCTGCCGCCGGATAACTTTCAGGAAGATCCAAACCCGGTGATAGCGCATCGCACCTCGCCCACCAACATGGGGCTGTATCTGCTATCGGCGGTCAGTGCGCGAGATTTCGGATGGGCGGGGAGCATCGAGATTGTCGGCAGGCTGGAAGCAACCCTTGCCACCATGGCGCGCCTGCACAAGTTTCGCGGCCATTTCTACAACTGGTATGACACCGGGGATTTGCGTCCCCTCGACCCCCGCTACGTATCCTCCGTCGACAGCGGCAATCTGGCAGGGCACCTTATTGCGCTCGCCAATACCTGTCGCGAGTGGATCGAGGCGCCGATCGCCGACGGGCGCTCGTTCGTGGGCGTCGAAGACGCCTTGAACCTGACTCGTGAGGCGCTTGAGGAGCTCCCCGATAACCACCGCACGCAGACCATCGCGCGTCATCACCTCGAAGACGCGCTCGATGAGCTCGCCGACGCGGTTGTCGATCGCGACACAGGAGATACTGACATCGCCGCGCGCTTGCGCGATATCAGTCCGCACACCGCCACCCTCGTCGACATCGCGCGGACGATTGCGAACGATCTTGGCGCTGAGGCGGACAGTGATCTGCTTTTTTGGGCGGAGGCAACCCAGCGGGCGATCGACAGCTGGTTGCACGACCTTACGCTCGACGAGGCGGGCGTGAGCGCCTTGAAACATCGCCTGGCCGCGCTCGAAGCGACGGCGCGCGCTATGGCGGAGGCGATGCAGTTTGCCTTTCTGCTCGATCCGGAGCGGCGCCTGCTGTCGATCGGCTACCGCGCGGCGGACGGCAGTCTCGACAGCAACTGCTATGACCTTCTGGCATCCGAGGCGCGCTTGGCAAGCTTCGTCGCGATCGCCAAGAGCGATGTGCCCGCGCGCCACTGGTTTCGTCTTGGCCGTGCCGTGACGCCGGTCGGCCACGGCGCTGCGCTAGTTTCCTGGGCGGGATCAATGTTTGAATACCTGATGCCGTCGATCGTCATGCGCGCGCCGACGGGGAGTCTGCTCGAACAAACGAATCGGCTCATTGTGCGGCGGCAGATGGAATATGGCGCGACCCTTGGAGTGCCCTGGGGCGTGTCGGAGTCCGCCTATAACGCGCGCGACATCGAATTCACTTATCAGTACTCGAACTTCGGCGTCCCGGGCCTGGGGCTCAAACGCGGCTTGAGTGAGAACGCGGTGATCGCGCCGTACGCAACCGCACTGGCCGCGATGATTGTGCCGGATGCCGCGGCGCGCAATTTCGCACGCCTGACGGCGCTCGGCGCGCGCGGCCGCTACGGTTTTTATGAAGCATTGGATTACACCCCAAGCCGGCTGCCCGAGGGTACGGAAGTTGCGATCGTGCGCGCCTTCATGGCGCATCATCAGGGCATGACGGTGGTGGCGATTGCGAACGCGCTTATGGACGGTAAGATGCGCGAACGCTTCCATGCGGAGCCACAAGTGCAGGCGACCGAGCTTCTATTGCAAGAGCGCACACCGCGCGATGTGTCGGTGGCGCATCCGCGCGCCGAAGAAGTACACAACGCGGCGCGGATCCGCGATTCGGATCAGCCGGAGTTGCGCCGCTTGCACGGCGCGCACAGCGCAACGCCGCAGGTACACCTGCTCTCGAACGGACGCTATGCCGTCATGCTGACAGCTGCGGGATCCGGCTACAGTTGCGTGCAGGATGCGGCGGTGACGCGCTGGCGGGCGGATGGCACGCGTGATGACACGGGCAGTTACATTTTCCTGCGCAATGTCGACAGCGGAGAAGTGTGGTCTGCAGGCTACCAACCGACAGGCGTCGAGCCGGATAGCTATGAGGTCACATTTACCGAGGACCGTGCAGAATACATCCGCGTCGATGGGCAGCTGACGACGACACTTGAAGTAGTCGTCTCTCCCGAGGACGATGCCGAGGTGCGGCGCGTCTCCATATCCAACAGCGGTGGGCGCGTACAGGATATCGAACTCACCTCGTACGGCGAGCTGGTACTCGCGCCACCCGGCGGCGATGCCGCCCACCAGACATTTTCCAAATTGTTCGTGCAAACCGAGTATGTCGCGAAGGTGGGCGCGATCCTTGCGACGCGGCGCCGGCGTGCGGCCAACGAGCCGGAAATCTGGGCCGCGCATTACGCGATTGTCGAGGGCGAAGTCGTGGGCGATGCGCAAATCGAAACCGACCGCGCGCGCTTTCTCGGCCGCGGCCGCGGTGTGCACACGCCCATCGCCGTGATGGACGGGCGGCGCCTTTCCAACACGGTCGGCACCGTGCTTGACCCGGTGTTTGCGCTGCGCTATCGGCTGCGGATCGCGGTGGGCGCGACCGCGCGCATCGCCTTCTGGACGAGCGCCGCATCCTCGCGCGCCAGCGTGCTCGATCTCGTCGATAAGCACCATGACGGCAATGCCTACGTGCGCGCGGCGACTCTGGCGTGGACGCAGGCGCAGGTACAGCTGCGACATCTGGGCATCGACGCGGAAGAGGCGGCGCTCTTTCAGCGCCTGGCGGGTCCGGTGCTGTATGCGAGCTCCTCGATGCGTCCGTCATCGGATGCCATCCGTCGCGGCAGCGGTGGACCCGCGCCGCTGTGGGCGCAGGGCATCTCGGGAGATCTGCCGATCGTGCTGGTCAGGATCGATGACGTCGCCGACATCGCCATCGTGCGGCAGCTGCTGCGAGCGCACGAATATTGGCGCTTGAAGCGCCTCGCGGTCGACCTGGTGATTCTGAACGAGCGCGCCGCATCCTACGTGCAGGATCTGCAGACGGTTCTCGAGACGCTGTTGCGCACGACGCTGGCGCGGCCGCAGATCGGAGTCGAAGGCGCGCGCGGTTCGGTATATGTACTGCGCACCGATCTCATCGCCGAGGAAACGCGCGCGATACTCTCGTCGGTTGCGCGGGTCGTGCTGGTGGGCGCGCGTGGCACACTGACCGAGCAGCTTGATCGCGTGGCTGAGCCTGCGACCCGCGGTCCGGCGCCAGCGCGCACGAGCGCGACCGCCGCCGACGTCGCGGCGGCGCCCGCGCCGCGCGATCTTGAGTTCTTCAATGGTTTGGGTGGTTTTGCCGCTGACGGACGCGAGTATGTGACGATACTAAGCGCGGGCCAGTCGACGCCCGCTCCATGGATCAATGTCATCGCCAATCCGTCCTTCGGCTTTCAGGTCGCGGTTGAAGGCAGCGGTTATACCTGGTCGGTCAACAGCCGCGAGAATCAGCTGACGCCCTGGTCAAATGACCCGGTCAGCGACCGCCCGGGGGAAGTCATCTATGTGCACGATGAGGACACCGGCGACCTGTGGACGCCGACGGCCGCGCCGATTGCCGATGCGCGCGGTCAATACAGCGCGCGTCACGGCCAGGGATATAGCCGCTTCGAACGGCAGGCGCATGGCATCGCACTCGAGCTGCTGCAGTACGTGCCGCTTGATGACTCGATCAAGATTTCTCGTCTAAAGATCCGCAATACCTCGAGGCGCACGCGCAGATTGTGGGTCACGGCGTACGCGGAGTGGGTGCTCGGGCCCTCGCCGCGCAGCGCTTCGGCGCCCTACATCATCACTGCGCTTGATCAAGAGACGGGCGCGCTGTTTGCGACGAACCCCTGGAACACAATGTTCAAGGGGCGTGTCGCTTTTGCGGATTTGGGCGGCAGGCAATCGAGCTGGACGTCGGATCGGCGTGAATTTCTCGGCCGTCACGGCACATTCGCACATCCCGCGGCGCTTGCCCATGAGGAGCCGCTCTCCAAACAGGTGGGCGCAGGCCTTGATCCATGCGCCGCACTGCAATGCTCGGTCCGGATAGAACCCGATCAGGTAGTCGAAGTCGTGTTCTTCCTCGGGCAGAGCGAGAACGCCGCGGAGGCGCAGTCGCTCATCACGCGCTACCGAGCGGCGAACCTTGATCAAATCCTGCAAGCGGTCGTCAATTATTGGGACACCGCGCTCGGCACGGTCCAGGTGAAAACGCCGAACCGCGATATGGACATTATTCTTAATCGCTGGATGCTCTACCAGGCGCTCGTGTGCCGCTTGTGGGCGCGCTCGGCGTTCTATCAGGCAAGCGGCGCCTATGGCTTTCGCGACCAGCTGCAGGACTCGATGGCGTTCGTGACGTCAAATCCGGCGTTGACGCGCGCGCAGATCCTGCGCGCCGCCGCGCGGCAATTCGTGGCGGGCGATGTGCAGCACTGGTGGCTGCCATCGAACGGCCAAGGGGTACGTACGCGCATGTCGGATGATCGGGTGTGGCTCGCGTACGTGACGACGCACTACATCGAGTCGACTGGCGATGGCGCGATTCTCGATGCGAGCGTCACATTTCTCGAGGGCCGCGCGCTGCAGCCGGGCGAGCACGACGCCTACTACCTGCCGGATATCGCGGACGAGTCCGCTTCGCTCTACGAACACTGCGCGCGCGCGCTCGATCACAGTCTTACTATGGGCGAGCACGGCTTGCCATTGATTGGCACGGGCGACTGGAACGATGGCATGAATCGGGTCGGGGAGGGCGGCAAAGGCGAGAGCGTATGGCTCGGATGGATATTGCATGCGGCCCTCATGGCCTGGAGCCCGGTCGCGACTGCGCGCGGCGAGAGCGCTCGCAGTGCTGCGTGGCTTGCCACCGCGGCGGCATTGAAAGCCGCTCTGGAAACAGCCGGCTGGGACGGCCAGTGGTACCGGCGCGGCTACTTTGACGATGGTACGCCGCTCGGGTCGGCATCCAGCACCGAGTGCCGCATCGATTGCATCGCGCAGTCGTGGGCCGTGATCTCCGGCGCCGGCGAGCCAGCGCACGCCGCAGGCGCGATGGCGGCGGTCGAGGAGCAGCTTATCCTGAAGCCATCGAGGCTCGCGCTGCTGTTCACGCCGCCCTTCGATAAGACACCGCTCGAACCCGGATACATCAAGGGCTATCCGCCCGGCATCCGCGAAAACGGCGGCCAATACACGCACGCCGCCACCTGGTCAGTATTCGCTTTCGCAAGCCTCGGGCAGGGCGATCGGGCTTGTGAGCTTTTCTCGATGCTGAACCCGATCAATCACGCGCGCACACGCGCGCAGGTGCATCGCTACAAAGTTGAGCCATATGTGGTCGCCGCAGACATCTACTCAGTGCCGCCGCACGTCGGGCGCGGCGGATGGACGTGGTACACAGGCTCGGCGGGCTGGATGTATCGGGCGGGCCTTGAGGCCGTCCTCGGGTTTAAAGTGCAAGCGGCAACGCTCATCCTTGCGCCGTGCATTCCCAAACTCTGGCCGCGCTTTGAGATCGTGTTCAGGTATCGCGCCACTCGCTATGAAATCACGGTCGAGAATCCAGACGGCGTGAGTCGCGGCGTGTCCCACGTGGAGCTCGACGGCGAGCCCAGCGCCGCAGCCATTCATGCCGGTCAAGCCCGCGTCGCGCTGGTTGACGATGGCGCGACGCATCGCGTGCGCGTGCTGCTAGGGGCGCATTGACCATAAGCCACAGCGACTCGCGCAGCTGCGCGGAACCTTGGGCGCGCTCAGGGGTTTATTGCGCAGTTGCAGCTCCTTAGCGATGCTGGAGATAACGATATGACCCGTCTGAAATGGTTGGTATTGGGCGCGATCAGCATTCTGTCGATCGCCGCCTGTTCGCGCCAGGAGAGTGTCGCCGACGCGCAAAAGGCGGCCGACGCCGCCGCCATCAAGGGCAGTGAGCAGGTGATGGACGCGAAGCGCGATGCAGCCAACGCCGAGATCAAGGCAAGCGAAGAGGTTGCTAAGAGCGAGGACAAGGCCGTCGCGCAGGTCGACAACGCTCAGGCCGACGCGCTGCAGAAGACCGCGAACGCGGAAGTCAAAGTCTCGCTTGCGCAGGCGAAGAGTGACTACGATGTCGCAGTTGCCAAGTGCCGAGCGCTCGCCGGCGCCGACCGCAATAACTGCAAGAGCCAGGCACAAGCGGATTTGGACGCAGCCAAAGCGCAAGCCAATGTCACGCGACAGGATGCCAAATCCGAAGCGCATGAGCTTAGGAACTGAGCTTAAGAACGAACGGTTCTACCTGGTGCGCGCCCGCGACGCCGCTGAGGGCGTCGCTTTGACTTGAAGAAGTCCGGTCCGCACTCCAGACTTAGGGCTCGTCCAACCATTCGGCAGTTCGATGCTCTGCGCGAAGAGATCTCTTCATCCGCTGGAAAACTTCGCGTTGTGTCGCGGTGCCGGTTTGGATCCGAGCCCATGAGTGCAGCGTGCGTGTCTCGCCGGCATGCCTTGATGGGCGGCCTTGCGGCGTGCTGTCTACCTCGATTTGCCCGACCCGCCGAAGCGCCGCTGCAGGCGTGGCCCACGCACGAGGTTGCACCGGGCATTCATATCCGCCGCGGCGTCAATGAGGATGTGAGCGCGTCGAATGATGATGCGATTGCCAACATTGGCTTCATCGTCGGGCGTGACGCGGTTGCGGTGACGGACTCGGGCGGCAGTCTGAATGACGGGCGGCGGCTGCGCGCGAGGATCCGCGCGATCACGCCGCTGCCCGTCCGCTACGTACTGATGTCGCATGTGCATCCGGATCATGTTTTCGGCGCCGGCGCGTTCGGCGCGGATCATCCGGTGTATGTCGGCCATGCGGGGCTTCCCCGTGCGCTGTCGTTGCGCTGGGAGTACTACCGCACCCGCATCGAGGCGATATTGGGCAAAGATACGGTCGGTGCCGTCGTCATGCCTACCCTTCTGGTCCATGACAAAGCGCAGATTGATCTGGGCGATAGAGTGCTTGAGCTCCACGCGCACGGCATCGCCCATACCGACTCCGACCTCACCGTTCTCGACCGTAAAACCCGCACCTTGATCGCATCGGATTTGCTTTTCGTCGAGCGTGTGCCGTCACTTGATGGCAGCCTGAAAGGCTGGTTGCAGGAGCTCGGGATCCTCAAGACGGTCGGCGCCCAACATGCGGTCCCCGGGCATGGCCCGGTGAGCGTAGAATGGCCGCAAGGTTGCCGCGATCTCGCGCGCTATCTTGGCGTTCTGTTGCGCGAGACGCGCGCCGCCGTAAAGAAGGGGCTCGAGATCGATGCGGCCGTCAAAACAGTCGCGTTGTCGGAGCGCAGTCGCTGGAAACTTTTCGACGACTACCATGGCCATAATGTCATTCAGGCATTTAAGGAACTCGAATGGGAGTGACTAGGACCTTGCTCCTCGCGCTGGTGATGAGCACCGTGGCGGCGCTCGGCCATGCACCGGTGGCCAACGCCGACGATTCCGAAGCGGCAATGAAGGCGCACGCGGCTCAGGACGAGGCGGAGCGCGCGGCGCGCTGGAAGGATCTGCGGCACGAGATCTTCGGTGCGCGCTCCCTTGGCGATGGCGCCGGCGTGATTCAGATCGCTGCGCCCGAGCACGCGCTCGACGCGGCGCTGGTGCCGGTCACCTTGACCATGAAGGCCGCGCAGCCCATCAAAGGCGTGTACCTCGTGATCGACAACAATCCGGCGCCGCTTGCGAGTCATTTCACTTTTGGTCCGCGGGCCGATCCGCGCATTCTGAAGCTACGCGTGCGCGTCAACATGTATACCTACATGCACGCGGTTGCGGAGACTGCGGACGGCAAGCTTTTCGTCGCACAGCAGTTCATCAAAACCTCGGGCGGCTGCTCGGCGCCCGTGGGCTCCGATGATGCGGCGGCGATGAAAGACATGGGACTCATGAAGCTGCACATCCTGGGGAACTTCGCTGCCGGTAAGCCGGTGCAGGCGCAACTCATGATCCGCCATCCGAACTTCAATGGCATGCAGATGGATCAGATCACGCGCACTTTTACGCCGCCGCGCTTCATTCGCAGCATCGATGCAAGCTACGACGGCGAGGCTGTGTTTCATCTTGATTCGGACATCTCCTTGAGCACGGATCCGGTCATCACATTCGGTTTCGTGCCGGACAAGAAAGGCACGATGCAGCTCGTCGTGCGCGACAGCAAAGACGTCTCTTTCAATCACAGCTTCGACGTTCCCGCAGCCTAAGAGGTTGGCGATGGCTCGATTTCTCCGCGGCCGGCTTCGGCACGGTGGCGTCGTGCTCGCCTTGTGGTGGCCACTGTTAGCGGCTGCAGCGGGCGCTCATGTTGCGGAGCCCGCGGGCTACTGGATGGGTCCGACGCGCGGGCCGGTCGCGACGACCGTGAAGGGCGGCAAGGTGATTCACACCCGCGAGCTTGCCGCATTGTTGAAAGCAGACGATGTCATGGTCGTCGACGTCTCGGATGCGCCGAAACGGCCCGACCATATGGCAGCGGGTGCCGTTTGGCTGCCCGTACCCCATCCCGTCATTCCCGGTGGCGTGTGGATTCCGGGAGCCGGGCTTGGCGCCATCCCGCCTGCCATCGACAAATTATTCCGCGAGCGCCTCGCAATGGGCACGCACAAGGACCCCACGCACGAGCTTGTGATCTACTGTCATGAGAGCTGCTGGTTGAGCTGGAATGCCGCCAAGCGCGCGATCAGCTATGGGTACAAAAGTGTGTACTGGTTTCCGGACGGCATGGAAGGTTGGCGCGGCGCCGGGCTTCCCACCGTCGTTGCCGAGCCGCAAGTAGCGCTGCCAAAGCTCTAGTACGCGACGTACGGTCCGATCCCGCCCGGGGTGTTCTGGTCAGCAATGGCGGTATAGACACTGCGCCCGAAGAAAAAGGGCAATCCCCAGTCGAACGATGTGTTGTCCGCGTTAGGCGCGGCGAGATCTTCGAATGCGACGTCGGAGGTATTGCCGTTGAACAGGCCCTGCGCATTGGCGACGCTGAACGGGATCGCGCTGCTCGCATTGTTGACGCCGGTATTGGTCGCCGACCGATTGAGCGTGGAGGTGGGGCAGAAGAACCCCGGTGCCGCTGTCGAATTCGAGCACGTCGGAATGGTGGCGTCGACGAAATAGATCGCGTTCGAGCCGCTGTCAAGGAAGCTATTGCCGTACGCCTGACTCTTGTAGGTGACCGTGAACACTCCGAGATTCGGATCAAGCGCATACACCGTCGCAGTCCCCAGGCCGTTATTGGTCTCGGTGCCGATGCCGAATACCAGCGAACCCGTCAGGGCAGCGGACCCTGCTGCCGGGACAGCAGGCAGCTCAACAATGACGCCGTTGTTGTCCGCGGTGAAATACGCAACGGGGTTCGACACCTGCAGCGCAACGGCGATCGCAGTGGATGTGCAGACCCCTGCCGAACAGGTGAAGTAGTCGCCCTCGTCCGCTATGAACGGGCCGACTCCCAGAATGCCGTTGGCGCCGAACGTTGCGACCGTATCCTCCGCGCGTCCCGTGCTCGAGCACGAGGTCGGAATACCCGGGAAGGCGGGATCGCCGATGATTTGAACCGGGACGGCAGATGCGGCCTCGCCCGCGATCTGGATGTCGGCCGTCTTCACCGGTCCCCAGCTGAAGCCGTCCGCGAATACGGTGCATTCAACAATCGCCGGGCCGCCGGTGCCGTTCGGTTCCTGCGGCAGAACGAGCGAGGAAGACATCGCTGCGGAGAGAATGCGCAGTCCGTACGAACCGGTATCGACTTCAACATGATCGATGGTCTGGCAATTGCTTGTGCTGCCCGGGGCGCAGACCGTGACCGAGACAAAGGGTGTATTGACGCTGGCGATGCCGCTCGCCGTGGAAGGCCCGGCGTCCACCGTGATCATCGCCACGTTCGCCCCCGTTGGCATGGGCGGTTGCGTCGGCATGGTGGATGTGCCGGAGCTGCCGCCGCATCCGACAACGCTCAAGATTACTGCGATCGGAGCCAGTGCGATCGACCTCGTCATAACGCCCTCGTTACTGAATGTCGGTGACGGGCACATTCTGCGGCAGGAGCTCTGGAACATAAGCGCGGCCGAAGTACGCATGCATACGAGCGCTTGACTGCATGACGAGGCCCGGCAGTGCGATCGCAAAATGTTTGTGGTCTGAAAGGCTGGTGCGCGGCGCTTCGCTGTACTGTTTGAAGTACACCCCGAGCGTCTGCCGAAGGTCGGGCATCTTGGGCCCGCGCCAGGCAACCGCGAAGACTTTCCCCGCTGGCGAAACATATTCGCGCACCAGCGTTCCGGAGGGCGTTTGAATCTCGTGTACGGAATAGGCACGCGCGGCAGACACGCGCACCATGCCTTTCATTTTGAGCCCGTCGCTTGCGATGGAGCTCGCATCGGCACCGAGCGCGGCAAAGGCGGGAACGGATGCGGCCTGGATCAGGAGGGCAACGGCAAGCGCGCGACGCCTGTACGGGATCAACATCGTCGTGTAAACCTCGAAGATCGGCCTTAAGCTTGCGAGCAGAACACACACTCGCCGTCGCGCCTAGCTGATTTTGCGCTTATCCGCTGATACGGACAGTACGGCCCCGGGATTCGTTCCCGTGCCGCAACAGAATCACCTCACGTTTATGTCAAGAACCCTTAAGATCCCTGCCGGTTGACGGCACGTAAGAGCTGATCTTGCGGCACGCTCCAGCGCGCGGGAACCGCGCCGTCGCATCAGCGGTCATAGCTTAACGTAAGCCTCGTGCAGTGCGCCGCGCAGCTTCTACGATCGCGCAGAAGCGTCAACCTTCACAGGCTCTCGTGCGTTTACATAGCTGATGGATGGGCTGGAAGTGGAGTATCTAATGAAGAGCTCGAATGGCAGACCGTTTCGTGTTTTCGCGGCAGCGTCGCTTGCCACGCTGCTGTGCGCGTGCGTGGTCGCTCCACCGCCGCGGCCGCGCGTGGTTGAGGCACCGCCGCCGCGAACCGACATTTACGCGTATCCGTCCAACGGACAGACCCCCGAACAGCAGGATCGCGATCGCTACGATTGCTTTCAGTGGGCCATCCAACAGACGGGTTTTGATCCCAGCTCGCCAAGCGTGGCGCCGCACGAGCGCATCCAGGTGGTGGGCGCACCGCCGGCCGTGGTGCCGGGCTCAGGCGTGGCTGCGGGCGCGGTGACGGGAGCCATTCTCGGATCAATCGTGTCCCGGCCGCGGGATGCGGGCGCGGGTGCACTGGTGGGCGCGGTGCTCGGAGGGGTGCTCGGAGGCGCTGCGGAATCCGCGCAGAACCAACAGGCCGCACAGGCGAACACCCGGATCGTGGAGCGTCGCCAATCAGCCCAGCTTGAGCTTAAGGCGGGCGATTTCCGGCGTGCGGCCGGCGCGTGCCTGGAAGCGCGTGGCTATAGCGTGCGCTGAAGGGTACGGGAGTTTTGGCAATGAATGGGAAACTTAAGCTTCTCGGCGCATTGGTGGCGTTTGGCCTCATGACCGGGACCGCATGGGCGGCCGAGCAATACCATCACGACACGCGCTATCACATGGACCATACGTATCCGGCGCGCGGCAACAGCGTGCGCGCGCTGCCTTCAGGGCACGTTCCGGTGTACGACCGGGCCCGCAACCCCTATTACTTTCACGGCGGCGTGTGGTATCGCCCTAACGGTGGCCGGTTCGTCGTGGTCGGCCCTCCGATTGGCGTTTTTGTTCCCGTGCTGCCTGCCTACTACACGACGGTGTGGTTCGGCGGCTTCCCGTACTACTACGCGAATGACACCTACTACAACTGGGTCCCCGCGCAAGGTCAGTACGAGGTGGTCGATCCGCCGACAGGGGCTGACACCAACCCCAATGACAACGCTGCCAACGACGCGCCGGCAACCGAGCCGGCGGCGGCTGCAGGCGAGCTTTACACCTATCCGAAGAACGGCCAGACGGCTGAACAGCAGGAGCAGGATCGCTACGAATGCCATCGCTGGGCGTCGGATCAGTCAGGCTTTGATCCGACGCAAAACCTGGGTGCTGGGGCACCGCCGGACTCGACGAAGCGCGCGCAGTACCAGCACGCGATGACCGCATGCCTCGAAGGCCGGGGTTACTCCGTCAAATAGTTTCTTTGCTCTGTACGACACCCGGCGCGTCGAGCTTCTCGCCGAGCAGGCGCCGGATCGCGACGTAGAACACCGGCACCAGTATCAGGCCGAATAAGGTTGCGAACAGCATTCCGCCGATGACACCCGTGCCGATGGCGTGCCGGGCATTGGCGCCCGCGCCGGTCGAAATCGCCAGCGGCAGTACGCCCAGAATGAATGCGAACGACGTCATCAGAATCGGGCGCATGCGCAAGCGTCCCGCTTCAATCACGGCCGCGCGCAACGTCTTGCCCTGGCGCTGCAATTCCACCGCAAACTCAACGATCAGGATCGCGTTCTTGGCCGCAAGTCCGATGATCGTGATCAGGCCGATTTTGAAATACACATCGTTCGGCAGTCCGCGCACGTCGGCTGCAAGCACGGCGCCGAGCACACCCAAGGGGACGATCAGCAGCACCGCGACCGGAATGGTCCAGCTCTCATAGAGCGCGGCGAGACACAGGAACACGACAAGGATCGATAAGCTGAACAACATCGGCGCCTGGCTGCCGGAGACCAGCTCCTGCAGAGATTGCCCGGCCCAATCAAAGCTGAAGCCCTTCGGCAGATCGCGCTCGATGATGTTTTGCATCGCGCGCATCGCTTGGCCTGAGCTTCTCCCCGGCGCCGGCTGCCCCTGAATTTCGATTGCGGAATAACCATTGAAGCGCACGAGGCTCGGCGACCCCATGACCCAGGAGGGATGCAGGACGGTCGACAGCGGCACCATCGGCACTCCCGCGCTCGGCGTTGCTGCCGGGTTGCTCGTCGCTGTCGCTCGGGAAGCGGCTAGCGCGCTGGGCAGGAAAAAATCCCCGATCACATCCGGATTCATGCGAAATGGCGCGTCCGCCTGGATTACGACGCGCAGGATGCGGCCTTGGTAGAAAAAGTCGTCGACGTATACCGGAGCGAGCATCAGTTGCAGCGCGGCATACACATCACTCGCCGAGAATCCCATGGACTGCGCCTGCACACGATCGACGGAGAGTTTCAACTGCGGTGAGTCCTGCAGGCCGTTCGGATGCACGCCCGCCAACGTGTGGGTGTCCGCGGCTGCCTTGCCGAGCAACTGATTCTGCGCTTGCACGAGCGCTGCGTGGCCGGCGCCGATGCGGTCCTGCAGATACATGTCAAAGCCGCCAAACTGGCTCAAGCCCTGCACGGTGGGCAGATTGACGACGAACGCCTGCGCATCCGTAAGTCCCATGAAGAGCGCGCCGTTTGCGTGTTTGATGAAGTCCGTGGCATTGGTCTTGCGCTTATCCCAGGGCTTGAGACGAACAAAGGCGAGCCCGACATTGTCACCCACGCCGACATAACTGAAGCCGCTCACCTGGAACACGTATTGAACGGCCGGATCCTTCTTCAGAATTGCATCGACCTTCGACATGACCTTGATGGTGCGCTCGATGGCGGCGCCCGGAGGCAGCTGCACGATGGCAAGCGCGTAACCTTGATCCTCTTCCGGCAGGAAGCTGCCCGGCAGCCGCGAGAACAGGAGGGCGCACAGCGCGACGATGACGAAGAAGCCAATCATCCACGCAGGCGCTCGGCTGACCGCCGAGCTCGTCCGCCGCGTATAGGTCTTCAGGGTCCAGTCGAAAGAACGGTTGAACCACCTGAAGAACACGTTCGGCTTGCCGTGCATTGCCGTCAACATGCTGGCGCACAGTGCTGGCGTGAAGCTCAACGCGAGAAAGGCGGAGAACGCGGTCGATACCGCGATGGTGAGCGCGAACTGCCGATAGATGACGCCGACGCTGCCGCCCTGCAAGGCACTCGGGATGAACACGGCGGCGAGCACCGAGGTGATCGCGACGATGGCGCTCGTGATCTGCCCCATCGCCTTGTGCGTCGCCTCTTTGGGAGCAAGCTTCTCCTCGCGCATGATGCGTTCGACGTTTTCGATGACGACGATCGCATCGTCGACGACGATGCCGATCGCGAGCACCATGCCAAACAAGGTGAGCTGATTGATGGTGAAGCGGAAGGCATACATGCCAATGAACGCGCCCATGAGCGCCACCGGCACCACCAACGTCGGGATCAGCGTGGCACGCAGGTTCTGCAAAAACACCAGCATCACGATGAAGACGAGGATCATGGCCTCGATCAGCGTCTTTACGACTTCGTTGATGGAGAAGTGAATGAAATCGGTGCTGTCGTACGGCACGAACCAGGAAACGCCGGCGGGCAGGCTGGTCTGCAGAGAACGCATGCGCGCTTTCACCGCCTCGGCTACCGCAAGCGCATTCGCTCCGGGCAGCAATTGCACGGCGACGCCTGCGACCGGCACATTATCCAACTGCGTGTCGCGGCCGTACTGGAAGGCGCCGAGCTCGACTCGTGCAACATCCTTCAGGCGCACCGTGGTGCCGTCGGTGTTGGTGCGCAGGATCACATCGTCAAACTGCGCGGGCGTGGAGAAGCGTCCTTCAGCGAGCACCGTCGCCGACATCCCTTGCCCTGCGACCAGCGGCTCAGATCCAACTGAACCCGCGGCGAATTGCACGTTTTGCGCGCGCACGGCGTTCAGGACCGCAGAGGGAGCGAGGCCGTAGCCTTGCAACTTGGCCGGGTTCAGCCAGATGCGCATCGCATATTCGGAGCCGAACTGGGTTGTGCTGCCGACGCCGGGCACGCGCTGCAGAGGATCGAGCAGGCGCGAAGCAATGACGTTGTTAAGCGCGTAGGAATCCTTTGAGCCATCCTCTGACTTCAATGCCATGACCATCAGGAACCCGGGATTCGCCTTGGCGACCGTCACGCCTTGCGCCGTGACCTCGGCGGGCAGTCGCGGCAGTGCGAGCGACAGGCGGTTCTGCGTCTGTACCTGCGCGATGTCCGGGTTCGTGCCGGTGTCGAAAGTCAGGGTGATCGTTGAACCGCCGCTCGAGCTTGAGGTCGAGCTGAAATACAGCAGGTGATCGATGCCGTTCAATTGCTGCTCGATGACCTGTGTCACGGTCTTCTCGACCGTGTCGGCATTGGCGCCGGCAAAGGTCGCCGACACGATGACCTGAGGAGGCGCGATCTGCGGATACGACTCGATCCCCAGCTCGCGCAGGCAGATGACGCCTGACAGCGTGATGAGGATCGCGATCACCCACGCGAAAATCGGGCGGTCGATAAAGAATTGCGGCATCGAAGGGTCTCTTAGGCTACTGACCGGGCGGGGCGGGCGCCTCCGCTTTTGCCGGCGGTTGCCAGGGCGTTGCCTGCACGGGACTGCCGGGCCGCGCCTGCTGCAGACCGGAGACGATGACGCGATCGCCGTCGGCAACGCCGCCGCTTGCGATCCACACAGCGCCGTCCAAGCGGTCCGTGGTGAGGTGTTTGACGGCGGCCTTGCCGTCCGCACCGACCGTCAGCACAAAGAAGCCGGTGTCATCGCTTTGTACCGCTGCGGCGGGAATTCGAAATGCAGTTTGTGCGCCGCTCGTGACACGCACATTGACAAACATGCCGGGCAGCAATGCGTGCTCCGGATTCGGCACGATCGCACGCAGCGTGACAGAACCGGTGGCGCTATCGACCGCCGCGTCCGAAAAATCGAGCGTGCCGCCGTGCGCGTAGTGGGTGCCGTCGGGCAGAGTGATATCTACCTGCGCCTTGTTCTGCTCAACGAGCTGCACATGGCCGCTGGCTTGCGCGCGCCGCAGCCGCTCGAGATCGGCAGCCGCCTGACTGAAGTTCACGTAGATCGGATCGATCTGTTCGACCGTTGTCAGTAACGTCGCCTCGCCCTGTCCGACGAGTGCTCCTTCGGTGACCTGCTGCTGACCGGCGCGGCCGGCAATGGGGGCGGTTACATTGGCGTAACCCAAGTTGATGCGAGCGATCTCTACAGTCGCCTGGAATTGCTGCACGGCCGCCGCCGCCGTGCGCTCGTTGGCGCGCGCGTTATCAAGATCGTTCTGCGAGATGTAGTGCTCGGGTGCCAAATCGGTCGCCCGCTTGGCCAACACTTTTGCGTTGGCGGCGCTCGCTTCGGCGGAGGCGAGATTGGCGAGTTGCGCATCCAAAGCGGCCTTCAGCGGATTGGGATCGATGAGGAACAGCGTCTGCCCCTGCTTTACATCCGCGCCTTCGGTATAGACGCGCTTCAAGAGCACGCCCGCGACGCGCGCGCGCACGTCCGCCTGTCTTGTCGGCGAGAGCCTGCCCACGAGATCGCGGATGAGCGGCACCTGTTCAGCATGGGCCGTGACGAAGGCGACTTGCGGCGTCGGCATCGCCATCGGTGGCGGCGCCTTGGCGCAGCCGACGATAAGAGCCGGGACGGTCGCTACGATAAATATGCTTGCAGTTACAGCCGATTTCATATGGGGGTTACGGAGCGCATCAGGATGCAAGGAGCGAGCGTGCTGAACGGGGCGTGATCGTATCATTTTGTCGGCGCGCCCCGACAAGTGATGCGCGACCTCGCGCCTGTCTCGCAAGCGCTGTGAAATGAGCACTATTCGTGTGCGGCCCCGGCATGTCTCTTGCTTTGCCGCGCGCGCGGGCAAGCATGTACTGACCCGCGGGGCAGTCATGCACCGACACGCGCTTGCCGCCGCGGCAATCCTCTCTGCGTTCACTCTCGTCGTGCGTCATGCAACGCACGCCGTTGCGGAGGCTGCTCGCGATCCGAGCGCAGTCACGCGCGGCGCGCGCACCATCCGGCAGTGCGGGCGGGAGACTCCGGCGCCGGCGCGCCGCTGTCCGGTATGCATAGTTACGAGCGGGCATATTTTACGGTGGCCGAGGCTCTTTTCATCACACCTGAAGGGATCGGCGAAGGCTTCGGACCGCGCTTCAATCTTGACTCGTGCGCCGGTTGTCGCGCGCAACCATCGGTCGGCGGCGCATCGCCTACCGTCAATCCGCAGGTAGCGAGCGCAAGCGCCTACGGCGCAAGGAACAGCGTGCCGTCGTTCGTGCGCGCAAACGGTCCGATGCGCGCGGCGGGTCTCAAAGTGAATCCCGATGGCACGCCCGAGAGCGGCGTGCACGCGCTCTTCGTCGTGAGCGGCCGCGTCAATTGCAACGGCAATGCTTCGAACTGCAATATCGCGCAGGATGATTTTGCCGCCCATCTCGCGCACCACAACTTGAGCATGCGAATTTCGACGCCCGACCTACCGCAGCGGTCTCGTGGAGGCCAGCGACTCGAGCACGCGCACCGCAAATCTTGCGGCGCACGCCCAGATAAACAGCCGTGTTGGCATCACCGGCCGCTTCAATCACAGCGGCAACACCGGCACGGTCACCCGCTTTGGCTGGAGCGCGCAGGACTCCTCCGCGCTCATGTTTGCGGGCGAGGCCTATAACGTCGAGATGGGCATCACGAACGAGCTCTGTCCGATCGGGCGTGACGAAACTCCTGGCTGCGCCACCGCTGTGCAACCACCAGCGACACCAGCATGAGCGCCGCAGCGGGCATCCATGTTTCGAGCTCGACGCAATTGCTCGGCATGTTCGTGCGCTTCCTCGTTCCGCCCGCGCCTGCAGAGGCGACGCCCGGCTGGCGCGGCGTCCAGCGGCCACGGCAAAGAACTGTTTGCCAATACCGGCTGTGGGCTCTGCCACACGCCCAGTCTCACCACCGGCAACAGCAACGTCGCCGCGTTGCGCAATCAGAGTGTGCGCCTGGACTCGCGCCTCGCGCGGCCTCAGGCGATTGAGCTGCAGGCGAGCCGCGGCGACTCAAAGTACGGTCCGTCGGAGGCGCGTGCCGTGCTTGGGTTCTACAAGAGCTTAAGTCCGAATGACACTCAGGACCTGCGCAATTTTCCGCGCTCACTATAGGGCGCGCGTTGAACGCTTAATCGAACTTGAGGTAGGTCAGCGGCAGCGCGGTCGTGTACTTGATCGTCTCGAGCGCAAAACTTGCGCTCACATCCAAAAACGCGACGGTTGCGATGAGGCGCTTGTAGACGACGTCATAGGCGTCGATGTCCGGCACGACAATGCGCATCAGATAGTCGACGTCGCCGCTCATCCGGTAGATCTCGGTCACTTCCGGGATCTCACGCACTGCAGTTACGAACTGCTCGAACCAGGTCGCGTTGTGGTTCGCGGTCTTCAAGGTGACGAATACCGTGGTACCGAGGTTGAGAGCGCGCGCGTCAAGAAGCGCCACCGTGTGCTTGATGATGCCGTCGGCCTGCAGGCGCTTGATGCGCCGCCAGCAGGGCGCCTTCGAGAGCCCCACTCGATCGGCAATCGCGGCCGCGGTGAGCGTTCCATCGTGTTGCAGAAGGTCCAGAATTCTTCTGTCGAGCTTGTCCACGCAACAATATTCCTAGATATAAACTTATATTGCAATATTGTTGCATGAAGAGCGCGTTATACCGTGAACTACGCAACCCCGTCGCCCATCTTTAGGACTACGATCCCTCGATGCAGATTTTCAAGTTGTTCACCGCTCATCCGCAAACCGTCGGAGAGAGCTACGGCGAGCACTTGCTGCGGGCAAGCTCCTTCGGGCTGCGCATGATGCTCGCGGGCGTTGCCTGCTTGCTGCATGGCTTGCTGCCATTTCTGTTCGTGCGCACCGGCAGCCGTGCGATCAGCGAACTTAACGAGCAGATGGTTATCAAGCGATCTGCCGCATCCTCTCCGCGCGCATTACGCGTTGATCTTCTGAAGTCCTAGTCGTGCAGCCGCAGCTGCGCGCTCCGCCCCCCAGTTTTGTGTGGCTGCGCCTCGCGTTGCCCGGCGTCGTGGTCGCCGCAGCTCTGGCACTCTTGGCCAAAGCCTTGGCCGGGGAGCTTGCCGACGGCGTCGCCGGCTTGCCGAAGCTGCCGATTAGTCCCGTCATGGTCGCCGTCATGCTGGGAATGCTCTGGCGCAACACTCTCGGGGTGCCGCGCTTTGCGACTGAAGGGCTCGAGTGGGTCATGCGTGGCTTATTGCGCAAG
>DAITPA010000007.1:35498-51339 GCA_036833805.1 Steroidobacteraceae bacterium
CTCGTCGGCTTGCGCCTGACATTGAGCGGCGCGACCGCGATCGCCGCAAGCGCGCTGCCGATTGCCATCACCTGCATTTGCGTGGCGCTCGTCGGCGCGGCGGCGATCTGCCGCATCTTTGGCGTGCCGCCGCGGCTTGCGGTGCTGCTGGCCGTGGGCACCGCAGTGTGTGGCTGTACGGCGGTCATTGCGGTGGCTCCGGCGATTCGGGCGCGCAATGATGAGACGGCGTTTGCGATTACCTGCGTCGTCCTCTTCGGCTGTATCGCGATGCTGACGTATCCGTGGCTCGCGGCACACTTCTTCTTGGCGACGCCACTGTACGCGGGCGTGTTTCTCGGCACTGCCATTCACGATACGACACAGGTGATTGGCGCGGCGCTCATCTATTCGCAGCAGCACGCGCAGCCTGCGGCACTCGCGGCGGCGAGCGTCGCGAAGCTCCTGCGGAATCTCTCGATTGTTCTCATCGTGCCGGCGGCGGCATGGTTCGCGCGCGGCCAACGCGAAGCCTCGGGCGAAAGTGCAGCGCCGGGCGAGAAGGGCGCGCGTGAGCGCCTCGTGCCGTTATTTGTATTGGGCTTCATATTTTTCGTCGTGCTGCGCACTGTGGGTGACGCGCTGACACGCGGCTCGGGGTTGGATGCTCCCTGGCGTACCCTGACGACAGCGGGTCAGAGCGCCTCGGAGCTGTTTCTCATTTGTGGCATGACGGCGGTCGGACTTTCCGTCTCGTTCACGCAGATGTGGCGCATCGGCTGGCGGCCGCTTGCATCCGGGTTCGCGGTCGCCATCCTGGTCGGCGCGACGAGTCTGTCGCTGACGCTTGGCATCCAGCATTTTATGCATTGATCCACAGGTGCAGTGGTGCAATGCAACGCGCTTCGCAATCAATTGCTGGCCGCGCCGGCAAATCGATTCCGTTCGGCGAAGGCACATCCTGATATTTAGAGTAGCGCCGCGTTGTATGCTGCCTTTCGGATTCGTTACTTAGAAAAAAAGCGCGAACAGCAGCGCGCCGCAGTACCAACAGCGTGAGCAATTTAATGGCCATCCCTGCGTCCAGCTGAAGGTTAGCACGCAAGAATAATGGTCAGTAATTTTGGCGTGGCTTAAACGCCTGTATTGCGTCGACGTGGGGCGATGAGCACGCTGACCTTACAGCCGACGCTTATGGTTCGCGCCAAGGTGACCAGGGCCGCGAGCTCCATTTGAATCCGAATAGCGGCGCTGCGGCGGCGCTCGTGCCGGAACGGCTGTCCTCAGGTATCCGCGTTCGTGTGGATGATGTAACCGCCGGATTTCTCATCGCGCTCGAGCGTCAGCAAGCGCCGCGTCGCCGCCTCTTCCAGGAGGCCGTTGAATGAGCGAAAGCCGTAATAGCTCTCGTTGAATCCAGGCCGGCGGCGCTTCAGCGCCTGCTTCACCATCGAGCCCCATACCTTTTCGTCTTCGCCGCGCTCGGCGATCAAGGCGTCGATGGTGGCGAGGACGAGATCAAAAGCTTCCTGCTGCTTGTCCTCGTCTTTTTCTTTTTCCTTCTCTTTGTCCTTGTCCTTCTCTTTGCCGTCAACGGGGGCTGTCGCCGCTGCAGGCCCCGCGGCTACGGTCTTCTTGCGCACCGTGCGCCGCGCCTTCTGCTCGCGCACGAGATCATCGTAATAGATGAACTCATCGCAATTGGCCATGAGGAGGTCTGACGTCGAGTTCTTCACACCGACGCCGATGACGCCTTTATTGTTTTCCCGCAGTTTGCTCACGAGCGGCGAGAAGTCGGAGTCACCACTGATGATGACGAAACTTTCCACGTGCGGCTTCGTGTAGCACAGGTCGAGCGCATCCACGACCATGCGGATATCAGCAGAATTCTTGCCCGACTGACTGACGTGCGGAATCTCAATAAGCTCGAAGCCCGCCTGATGCATGCCGGATTTGAACTCGCGATAGCGCTCCCAGTCGCAGTAGGCTTTCTTCACCACGATCGAGCCCTTGAGGAGCAGGCGCTCCAGCACCCGATTGATGTCGAACTGCGCGTAGCGTGCATCGCGCACGCCGAGCGCAATGTTCTCGAAATCGCAGAAGAGGGCGAGGTTTGTGAGTTCGGCGTGACTCGTCACGCCGGCAACCCGATTTCGTGGCTCAGAGTGAGGCGCTTCTCGCGCGGCACGCAGTAGATATCAATCGGGCTCGTACGGCCGCGCAGCGTGATGGGCGGCAGCTCGAGCGCGCCGGTGTCAAAGCCGCGGGCATCGAGCGAGCGTTTCACAGCGCGTGAAAACAGCACCTCTCCCGCCCGGGCGCGCTGGCTTAAGCGCGACGCGACGTTTACGGTGTCGCCGATGATGGTGTAGTTCATATACAGCGCCGAGCCGACATTGCCGGCGATCACGTCGCCTTCGTTGATCCCGATCCCGAGGCCCGTCTCGATGTCGTGGCGCGCCTTCCAGGTCTGGGCAAGTCCGCCGAAGCGCACGAGCATTTCCTGGGCGGTTCTGACCGCGCGCTCCGGACCATCGGCCTGCTCAAGCGGCACGCCAAAGCCCACCATCAGGCAGTCTCCCGCCATGTGAAACACGGTGCCGTCATGCTGGAACGTGATCTCGGTGAGCAGCGAGAAATACTCATTCAAGAGCAGCACGACTTCCTGCGGAGTCAGACGCTCGGAGATGGCGGTGAAGCCGCGCATGTCCGCAAACAGAACCACGGCCCGCGTGCGCACGTCGGCGGCGGCGAGAATGCTGTCGCGCAGCTGCCCGTCGCTTAGGATCTTGTCGGCAATCCGCGGTGAGAGGTAGCGGCGAAAGGTGCGTCGCACGTGCTCGCCGCGCTCGACCTCCGCTGCAAGATGCGCGGCGGCCTGCTTTCTCCTGCCGGCGCCGGCGCGCACCAGACTTTCGACCCGTGCCCGGAACACTTCAGGGGAGGATGAGCGGGCGACAAAATCATCGGCGCCGGCCGCAAAGGCTTCAATACGCCGCTTGGGCGAGCGGCTCATTGCAATCACCGGCAGCAGCATGGTCACCGGGTGTTCCTTCAAGATACGGCAGAGCGTGAGGCCGGAGGGCGCCGCGGCATCGGCGTCCACGAGGAGCAGGTCGGGTGTCAGCTCATCGAAGCGCGCGAACGCCTCGTCGGCGTTCGCGATCGGCTGTACGGTGGTGCGGAACTCGGTCGGATAGCGCGCAAGCAACGCCAGCGCGGGGGCGCAGTCCCCAGCTGTCAGAACGCAAAACTGCATGCCATCGCCTGTCCGAAGCATCCCTAATTCGCCCTCCCCACGTGCAACAAGGCCGTCTTGAAGTCTACCACTCGAGACTGCGATAAAGCGCGCGTGGCCCGGGGGTGGGAGTCGCTGCGCTTGCCCTGGGGGGCTCGACCAGCGGTTTTCGCCCAGAAATAGCCTTCATATCGGTCCGACAATGCGTCCCTCGGCGTCGGTTCGCGCCGGCTCTCCTCGCGCGCGGATGGTCACGCTCGCGCTACACTCACGCGGCAGTTTGCACCGCTGTCATTGAGGGCGATCCCAACCGTGGTCAAGAAAGGCGCTCCCCGAGTTTCGCGCCGCAGCGCTGAAGAGGCGGTGCGGGTGCTCTTACGCTGGGCAGGCGAGGACGCCGAGCGCGAGGGACTGATGGACACGCCGAAGCGTGTCGTGAACGCTTACCGGGACTGGTTCTCGGGCTACGGCATCGACCCGGCCGAATACCTGCGGCGCACCTTCGAGGAAGTCGGCGGCTACGATGAGATGATCGTACTGCGCGACATCTCCTTTGAGTCGCACTGCGAGCACCACATGGCACCAATCATCGGGCGCGTGCACATCGGCTATCTGCCGACCAACAAAGTGGTCGGCATCAGCAAGCTTGCGCGCGTAGTTGAAGGCTATGCGCGTCGCTTCCAAGTTCAGGAGAAGCTTACCGCGCAGATCGCAAGCTGCATTACCGAAGTGTTGAAGCCCCGCGGTGTCGGCGTCGTCGTCGACGCCGCACATCAATGCATGACGACGCGCGGTGTCCACAAGCGCGGCGTGTCGATGATCACGAGCCGCATGACCGGCGTATTCCGCGAAGATGCGCGCACGCGTGCAGAATTCCTGCAGTTCATCGACATCCGCGGCGCGCGCGCGGTCTAGGGCGCCTAGCGTTCCACTTTCTTGAAGTCGGCCGGCACCTGGAAAACGCCCGGATCCACGGCCGCTGTCGACACCGATACGAGCTCCGAGCTCATGGTCATGAGCGGGGTCATGCCCGGCGGCAGCGCGGAAGCGGCGGGCGGCGCGCTCGCACTGGTATCCGCCGGTGGCGGATTGTCCGATTTCTTATGGAACATGCCGGCAAGCTTGCCGCCAATCTGCCCGGCAAGCGCCGCGGGGCTCGACGCCGTGCTGTCGCCGGAATTGGAATTGGAATTGGAATTGGAGTTGTTTGCCGTCGAGTCGGACGATTGGTTGTTGTTGTCACTCTTGCACTGCGGGCCGCCGATCGCGAATGAGAATGACGTCTTCACCGGATAGCCTTTCATGTCTTTGGTCTTCGCCGCGACCTCGCTCCAGATCCCCTTGTAGCGCCCGAACATGGCCTGCGCGCGCTCGCTCAAGTCCTTGGACGTCGAGGCCGTGCCGAGCCCCATCTTCTGCGCATAGGCGCGCTGGTATTTGAGCGCCTCGGCGCTGCTCTCGAATTTGGGTGCGAGCCACTCATCAAGCGACAGAACAAACTCGCACACTGAGCCGCTGTCTTTGTCCTTGCAGGCCTGCGATGCCGTAATCGTCAGGCGCTCTGCATCGTAGCCTGCGAACGTGCCCTTCTCGCCGGTCTTCTTCACCTCAGCTTTCGGGTCTGACCACTCGCATTTGGAGTCGTCGACGTTGCTGGGCCTGGGCTCCTCTTTCGTCGGTTTAGATGCGGCCTGGTCCATGGCCTTTTGCATCTGCGCGCGCATCTGCTCGAAAGTGGTCTCGGTGTACTCTTTCTTATTGACATCGAGATGGTCGATCTTGTCCTCATCCAGACGCACGATATCGACGTGCGGACCGGCCGCGCCACGCGCCAGCATGCGCACGAGCTTTGATTGCAGCTGCAGATCGCTCTCGGTGCGCGAGCGCTCCCCGGAGATAATCGTCGTGGTCGTGCCGGCCATGTTGGCAATGCTCATGCCGCCTATGCCATCGATGGATATGCGCTGCTGCGTGGTGACGTCGGCGCTGGCGACTTGCGCGCCCGCGGCGAGGCTGAGGCCCAACGCGAAGGCGGTGCACGTGCGAGACTGCTGGCTCATGTCGATTCTCCCCGGTGTCGTTGTTTTCTCACGCGGCGTCACTGCGCGCCGCGCGCTTGCGATCGGTTTCCTTCAAGAAGCGCTTGCGGATGCGAATGGATAACGGCGTCACTTCCACGAGCTCGTCATCGGCGACGAATTCTACCGCGTACTCGAGCGTCAACTGGATCGGCGGCGTCAGCAGAAGCGCATCGTCCTTGCCGGCGGCGCGGATATTCGTGAGCTTCTTGGTCTTGATCGGGTTCACTACGAGATCGTTCTCGCGGCTGTGGATGCCGATGATCATGCCCTCGTAGACCTTCTCGCCGTGGCTCACGAACATCCGTCCGCGTTCCTGCAGATTGAAGATCGAATAGGCGACCGCCTCGCCATTCTCGTTGCTGACGAGCACGCCATTGTGGCGATCGGCGATTTCGCCTTTCATCGGTGCGAAGCCGTCAAAAATGTGGCTGATGAGACCGTTGCCGCGCGTCATCGTCATGAACTCGCCGTGAAAGCCGATGAGGCCGCGTGCCGGCACGCGGTACTCAAGGCGCACACGTCCGTTGCCGTCGATTGCCATGTCGGTGAGATCGGCACGGCGCGTGCCCAAGGCTTCCATGACCGCGCCCTGATGCGTGTCGTCGATATCGACCGTCAGGGCCTCGTACGGCTCGAGTACTTCGCCGCCGACCGTCTTCGTGAGCACCTGCGGGCGTGACACGGCGAGCTCATAACCCTCACGGCGCATATTTTCGATGAGGATGGTCAGATGCAGCTCGCCACGCCCGGAGACGCGCATGACGTCCGGCTCCTCGGTGTCGTCGACGCGCAGCGCGACGTTACTTTGCAGCTCGCGGTACAGGCGCTCGCGCAACTGGCGGCTCGTGACGTACTTGCCTTCGCGCCCAGCGAGCGGCGAGGTGTTGACTTGAAAATTCATGGCTATCGTGGGCTCGTCGACGCGAATCGGCGGCAGCGCCAGCGCGCTCTCCGGATCGCATACCGTTACGCCGATGTTCACCGCCTCGACGCCCGTGATGGCGACGATGTCGCCGGCAAAGGCTTCATCGACCGGCTCGCGCTCGAGCCCTTTATAGGTGAGCACCTGACCGATCTTGGCAGCACCGCGGTCCTCTTCGCCGTAGAACAGAGTCACGACCTGTCCGGGCCGCACTGATCCCTTGCGGATACGGCCGATCCCGATACGGCCGACGTAGGAATTGTAGGCAAGCGTTGAGATTTGCAGCTGTAAAGGAGCGGCGATCTCTGTCTGCGGCGGCGGCACGTGCGCCAGGATCGCTTCAAACAGAGCGCTCATGTCCGGCCGGCGCTCGGTGTAGTCCGTGGTGGACCAGCCCTGCAAGGCGGAGCCGTAGATCACCGGAAAGTCGAGCTGCTGATCATTCGCGCCGAGCTTATCGAAGAGTTCAAAAGTCTGGTCCACAACCCAGCCCGGGCGGGCGCCGGGACGGTCGATCTTGTTGACGACCACGATGGCCTTAAGGCCGAGCGCGAGCGCCTTGCGTGTGACGAAACGGGTCTGCGGCATCGGCCCTTCGACCGCATCCACCACGAGCAGCACGCCATCCACCATCGACAGCACGCGCTCGACTTCGCCGCCGAAGTCAGCATGCCCCGGCGTATCGACAATGTTGATCCGCGTGCCGCCGTACTCGATGGCGCAGTTCTTGGCGAGGATGGTAATGCCACGCTCACGCTCGATGTCGTCCGAATCCATGACCCGCTCGGCTACCTTTTCGTGTGCCGCGAAGGTGCCGGATTGCTTCAGGAGGCAATCCACGAGCGTCGTCTTGCCGTGATCGACGTGCGCGATGATGGCGATATTGCGAATGGGCCGGTTCATATCTCAGGGCACAAAAAAGGGTGCGCAGGGTAGCAGATTCGCGCTTGGGCTGCCCCGGCAAGCCTCCCCACAGGGTGTTACTGGATCCGTCCGATGCGGATCGAGGCGGTCGCGATCCGCACCTCGATAAGGAACACCAGGAACGCGACCGTCAAAGCCATCATGGCGGCGACAAACAGGATCGCAATGACCGCGGAGAGGTTCACGGCGAGAAACGCATTGGCGAACAGTCCGACGACGACGAGCGCCGTCAGGAGCGCGGATACGGCGCACATGGTGATGGCCGAGCTTATGTAACGCGAGCGTCGTGCCAGCACCTGCAGGCGCGCATCGAGGTCGGCCGCCCGGTGAGCTTCCTGGTCCGCTTTCGCCTCCCAGTCTCGCGCCCGGTCCACAATGCGCGCGAGGCGATTGGTCAGCACTCCCAGCATCACCCCGACGCCTGAGATCAGAAATACTGGCGCCAGAGCCGATTGGATAACGTGACCGACATCCATGGGCCGTTACTGCGTTTTGAACGCGACGCTTGCGGCACCGCGGCGCGGACGCACGACGACGGTAGCCGCAAGTTTGTCGTGCCATCCCTGTTTGCGCGCATCGATCCCCACCCAGACAAATCCGAGAAAGAAGGGAATGATCGACACGTAATAGGCGAGGTATCTGCCGAGGAACTGCGCCGGCGTCGGCCGCTTGCCGGTGTCCGCATCGACAATCGTTGCACCGATGGCCATTTTTCCAGGCGTCGCCTGGCGCGTCACCCAGAAGATAAGCACGGCAACGGCGGGCAGCACCGAATTCAGGAGCACCCCGGTCGGGGCGCTAGCGGTGTACATATCGAGCCAGTCGGTACCGCCACGGTAGACGCGCAGGATCGGCAGCAGAATCACCATGACGAGCACCGAGTCGATGATGGACGCCCAGACGCGCAGCCAGAAGCCGACGTATTCCAGTTCGGGACTGTCCATGTAAGAGGCCTTAAGCTGCGGTTCGGTCGATACAATATTAACGCAACTGAGCAGGGCGACGCAGTGGCGCGGCTGCGCTACCGCGCGCGCGCATCTCCTGCACGTCAAACTGCCAGGCGACGGCGCGTGGCGATTATTAGGGGGGTCTTAATTTTGCACGCCATTCTTGACGATGCCGCGCGCCGCGCGCGCGCATACCTTGCCGGGCTCAACGAGCGCTCGGTTGCACCGAGCGCTGCCGCGGTGGCCGCTTTGCGGCAGCTCGATGAGCGGCTTCCTGAAAGTTCGAGTGATGCGGCAGAGACGCTCGCGCTTCTTGACCGGATCGTATCGCCCGCGACGCTTGCGAGTGCCGGCCCCAGGTTCTTCGGCTTTGTCATCGGCGGCTCGCTTCCCGGGGCTCTCGCGGCAAACTGGCTCGCGGGCGCCTGGGACCAGAATGCAGGCCTATATCGGACGATGCCGGGCGTCTCGCATCTTGAAGTCGTGGCACTGCGCTGGCTTGTCGATCTGTTCGACCTTCCAGCCGGCAGCGGCGGGGCATTCGTAACCGGCGCAACGGTCGCAAATTTCACAGCGCTCGCAGCTGCAAGGAACGCGGTGCTCGCGCGCGTCGGCTGGAACATCGAAGCGGATGGATTGTTTGGCGCACCGCCGATCACGGTATTGACCGGCGGCGAGGCGCATCCGACACTTTTGAAGTCCCTGGGTATGCTGGGACTCGGTCGCGCGCGGATCGTGCGCGTGCCGGTGGATGCACAGGGCCGCATGCGCGCGGATGCGCTGCCAGCGATCCACGGACCCACCGTCCTGTGTCTGCAGGCGGGCAACGTCAACACAGGCTCGTTTGATCCATTTGAAGATCTCATCGCGCCCGCGCGCGCCGCCGGCGCGTGGGTGCATGTGGACGGCGCTTTTGGCCTGTGGGCGAAAGCCTCTGCCGCGCTGCGGCCCTTGACGCGCGGGCTCGAGCATGCGGATTCCTGGGCTACCGATGCGCACAAATGGCTGAATGTGCCGTACGACAGCGGCCTTGCATTCGTGCGTGACGCCAACACATTAAAGGCGGCGATGGCTATCACAGCGGAGTATTTGCCCACGGAAACGGCCGAGCGCAATCCGTCCGACTTCACGCCGGAATTATCGCGCCGCGCGCGTGGCGTTGAAGTTTGGGCAGCGTTGTGCTCACTCGGCCGCGCGGGGCTTGCGGAGCTGTTCGAGAGAAATTGCCGTCAGGCGCGGCGTTTTGGCGCCGCCTTGACGCGCGCGGGCCACGAAGTGCTGAACGACGTGGTGTTGAATCAGGTACTGGTTGCGTTCGGGGACCCCGAGCGCACCCGGCGCGTGATCGCGGCCATCCAGGAGGAGGGCACCTGCTGGTGCGGGGGGACCGTTTGGCAGGGGCGCACGGCGATGCGCATCAGCGTGTGCAGTTGGGCGACCACGGATGCGGATGTCGAGCAAAGCCTCGCAGCCATTCTGCGCCTCGCCGCACACTAGAGGCAGATCGGGGATAATGGCTTGTGCCCAGCGATAACCTGCCTGTTGCGAGTTGCGCCAGCCGCGGTGCGCGCGGCTTCCACTACACCGACTGCGGCTCGAGCGCGACGATCGGCGAGTCGCGCGCCTCGGTCGCGATTGGAGCCTTGCGTTTCGGGCGACAGCGCGCGTGGCTTGCCCGGATGTTCCTGCAGGTGAGCGTGCTCATCGGCTTTCATAATCGTGTCGCAGTCATGAAGTCCTGGATCTATCGCTCTGTGTTCTCGCGGCGCGGCTCGCGTCTGATCACGCGCTCATCGCGTCCTTCTTAACAGATGGCGAATTTCGCGCATCCCGCGGGCCGTGCCCGTGCGGCCGCAGCTGTCGCCGCTGCAGCCGGCGCCGAGCCGAAGACGCTGCGTGGCTTCTTCGGCGTTTTCCGTTACAGCCGCCGTGCGCTCGAGCTCGTGTGGGGCACGAACCCGGGGCTCACCGTGGCCCTGGCGGTTCTCACTCTGATCGCAGGAATATTGCCGGCCGGCGTTGCCTACATCGGCTCGCTGATCGTGGACGCGGTCGTGGCTGCCATGAAGCGCCCTGGCGGCGGCGTCGGGCATGTGATCGATCTCGTGCTCCTCGAGGGTGCGCTCGTGGCCTCAAGCGCCGCGGCGCAACGCGGCATCTCGCTCTGCCAGTCGCTCCTGCGGGCGCAGCTTGGGCAGCGCGTCAACGTGATGATCCTCGAGAAGGCGTTGACGCTCGAGCTGCAACACTTCGAGGACTCGGAGTTCTACGACAAATTGACGCGGGCGCGACGCGAGGCCTCGAGCCGGCCGCTGTCGCTCGTCATGCGCACCTTCGGACTGGCGCAGAACGGCATCTCGCTCGTAAGCTACGGGACGCTGCTCGCGCGCTTCTCGCCGTGGGCTGTGGCCGTGTTGCTGCTCGCAGGCCTACCGGCGTTCATCGCCGAGGCCAAATTCTCCGGCGACGCATTCCGCCTATTTCGCTGGCGCTCGCCCGAGACTCGCATGCAGACCTACCTTGAGACCGTGCTGGCGCGTGAGGACCACGCGAAGGAAGTGAAGCTATTTGGACTTGGCGCGCGATTCTTGCAGCGCTATCGGGACATCTTCGGACGCCTGTATCGCGAGGATCGCGCCTTGACCATCCGACGCGATGCCTGGGGCTTTGCTCTTGGCCTGATCGCAACGCTTGCGCTCTACGGCGCCTACGCTTGGATCGCGATCTCGGCCGCGCGCGCGCTCATCTCGCTCGGGCAAATGACGATGTATCTGCTGCTCTTTCGGCAAGGCCAGGCCGCCGTGTCGGCGAGCCTTTCCGCCGTCGGCGGCATGTATGAGGACAATCTGTATCTGTCGACGCTCTATGAGTATCTCGAGACGGAAGTGCCGCCGCAGGGCGGTGCGATACAACACGGACCGCAGCCCGAGGACGGCGTGCGCTTTGAGGATGTGAGTTTCAGCTACCCGGATGCGGCCGAAGCTGCGCTTGAGCATGTGACCCTGCATCTTAAGCCCGGCGCAAGTGTTGCGCTCGTCGGGGAGAACGGCTCAGGCAAGACGACATTGATCAAGCTTCTGACACGCCTCTACCGGCCGACCGGCGGACGCATTCTCCTTGATGGGCTCGATCTTAGGGATTGGGACGAGGGCGCTCTGCGCCAAAGGATCGGCGTCATCTTTCAGGACTTCGCCCGCTATCAAATGCTGGTCGGGGAAAACGTCGGCGCCGGGGACGATCAGTACTTCGAGGATGAAGCGCGCTGGCGCGAGGCGGCGAGCAAAGGTCAGGCGAGCGAGTTCATCAACACTCTGCCGCAGGGCTACCATACGCAGCTTGGCAAATGGTTTCGTGACGGCCGCGAGCTCTCCGGCGGCCAATGGCAGAAAATCGCATTGGCGCGCGCGTTCATGCGCACGCGAGCGGATGTGCTGGTGCTCGATGAGCCGACCGCGGCGATGGATGCGCAGGCCGAAGCGGACGTGTTCGAGCATTTTCGCAAGCTCGCACTCGGGCGCATCACGATCCTGATCTCGCATCGCTTCTCGACGGTGCGCATGGCGGATCAGATCGCGGTGCTCGAGCACGGGCGCATTGTTGAGCGCGGCAGTCACGAGGAACTCATGGCCTTGAACGGCCGCTACGCGCACCTCTTTACCCTGCAGGCCAAGGCGTATCGCTAACTCGCACTCGCGGCGAGCAACGCTACCGGAAAGTTCGCAAGAGCAGCGCTGACCGGGACAAAGCGCGCGCCTGCGCGTGCCTCGGCTGCAATGACGCTGCCATCCAGAATGTTGTGCAAGGCTGCTGCGCCGAAGCGGCGCGGCAGCTCGATCGCGGTATCGGTCCACACGTCCGCACCGAGCGGCAGGACTTCGCGTTCGCCCAACAGGCGCACATACAGGCGCGGAATAATCACGAGTACCGATTCGGTCGCCAATCGGCGCGCATACACGCACAGGTGGCTTGCGTGTTCTCCCACGACCGTTGCCGGCAGATACGCGCCGTCCCTGAAAAGGGCTGCATGCGCTTTTCTAAACTGCAATGCCCTCCATGTGACGTAGAGTTTTGCGCGGCCGTCGCTCAGGTTCGAAAGCAGCGCGCGCGCGAAGCCGGGATCGGCATCACCGTGAGCCTCGAGAGCTGCGAGCAGGCGCGCGCGCCGCTCGTAGTCCACCGTACGCCGGTTGTCCGGATCGACGAGCGAGAAGTCGAGTGTGTCGTTGCCCTGGTAGATATCCGGCACTCCGGGCGCGGTCAGCTTGCAGAGCGTCTGCGAAAGAGAGTTCAAGACGCCAAAGCGCGCGACCCGTTGTTGCGCCAACCTGATGTCCTGCAGAAATAAATTTCCGTCGCGCGGCTCAAGAAGCGCGCGTACAAACTGCGTGAGCGCATCTTCGTACTCTTTGCTGCGGTCGGACCAGCTGGTGCGACTCTTCGCTTCGCGCGAAGCCTTGATCATGTACGCTGCAATCCGTTGCGCGTAGGCATGCACGGCGGCCGCGTCCATTTCCTCAAGCGGCCAGCTGCCCAAGAGAATCTGATACAGCAGATACTCCTGGTTAGGACCAGGAGCGGGGCGGCCTTCGATGTCACGCTTGCGCAGCCGGTTCATGCGCCGCCAGCGCGTGATCATCTGCCGCCATAAGCTCGGCATTTCCGAGAGCACATCGATGCGCACGCGGGTATCTTCGGAACGCTTCGTGTCGTGCGTGGAAGTCGAGAGCATCTCGTGCGGCCAGTGCTTTTGGCGGTACTTCGCGTCGGTGTGAAAAGCGCGAACGCTTATGCCAAACGCGTCTGGATCTGAGCCGACTTCGTTGAGCGCAGCCAGCCGATGGAAACGATACAGCGCGGTGTCTTCAACGCCTTTGGCGGTTACGGGCGCGGTCAACTGCTGGAACTTCATCGCGAATGCGCGCACGCGCTCGCGCGCCGACTCGTTTTCTGCAGACACCTCGATGAGCAGTGCGGTGCGCACGAATTCGTATATTTCGTAATAAATCCCGGAGTCCCGCCCTTTGGCGCGCGCGACCGCCCAGTCGATGAAGCGCCGATCCTCTGCGGACACCGAATCGGTGACGTAGGTGCGATACACCGGAAAGCACGCAATGATCTCCGTTAGCACCTGCCGCAGACTGCGAAAGGTGAAGTCGCGCGTGTTGCGATCCGCGCGCGCGATACGTGCGAGCTGGTTCGTCAACACGGTAAGCTCGGAGGACAATGCGGTGTCAAGAATCAGCCGCTTGGCGTCGTAGGCGATCTCCTGCCACTCAGCCGGCTCTCCAATGAAGGCATGATAGGTGCGGCTGAGCCGGCTCTTCGCTGCCGGGTCGATGAACAGTCCGTTCACGACATTCATAAAGTTATAGCCGGTCGTACCGTGCACGGGCCAGGTGGACGGCAGCCGCTCGAAGCCCGCCGTAATTTTTTCCACGATTAGATACAGCGGCAGCGTGCCACTTTGCACGTTTGCAACCCCGGTTGCGCTCGCCGCGCGGCTCTGCAGACGGCGGAAATACTGCTCCGGATCGTAGAGCCCATCAGGATGATCGATGCGCAGGCCGTCGAGCTTGCCCGTTCGCAGGAGCTCAAGAGTGAGCCGGTGCGTGTTCTCAAGCACCGTCTCGTTCTCCATGCGCAAGGCTGCGAGGTCATTGACGTCGAAGAAGCGCCGGTAGTTGATCTCGTCCGATGCGACGCGCCAGGAGGCCAGCCGGTAGGCCTGCGTCTCGAGAAGCTCGTGCAAGGCATCGGAGCTTGCCGCCACGGCCGGATCGCCGCGTAGGCCGGCCACGAACTGGTCAATGGCATCGCTGATGAGCGGATGAGCCGCGCACATGGCGGCGAGACGGCGCTTATGAACTTCCTTGTCGCGGTTGCGCTCGGCCGCAGCGTCCTCCGTGGCGTCGTTACGGTCGGGTAGATGGCCGAACGCTGCGATCAGACTCTCAAATTCTGCTTGCGCCTCCGGCGCCAAGGCGTCGGGGTTCATAAGTTTGCGCGCGGGTTCGAGAATGCGCGGGTAGCTTCGCGGGTCGAGCGGGAAGCGGTGTTCGTGGTAGTAGATGGCAAATATGCCGGCCGCACGTTCGAAGCGCGGCTCAAGCTCGCGGCGCTCGAGGACGCGGCCGTAAGATTCCCCGAGCACCGGAACTAAGAGCTTGCCCGCAAGCGCAGGATTGGCCGGCTGCCAGTCGATGTCAAAGAACGCGGCATACAACGACGCGGCACCGTTCTCGAGCACATCCATCCACCAGGCATTGTCCGAACCCATGATGCCGACATGGTTCGGAACGATGTCGAGGATCTGTCCCATGGCGTGCGCGCGCAGCGTCGCGACGAAGTGCTCGAAATCCGCCGCGTCGGCGATCTCGGGGTTGAGCGCGTTGTGATCGACTACGTCATAGCCGTGAGTGCTTCCCGGGCGTGCGCGAAAATACGGCGAACAATAGACGTGACTCACCCCGAGGCGCGCAAGATAGGGGATGAGCTCGGTCGCCTGACGCAGGCTAAAGGCGCCGTTCAGCTGCAATCTGTAGGTGGCGCGCGGGATGATCGCGTGCGCGCTGCCTAAAGCCGGTAGCTCAGGCGCTGACACTGCCACGCTCCAGGAGCCACGTGACGCTCCAGGGCGCAAGCTCATTCTTCGCTATCGCGCCATGCATATCCGGATGAGTGGCGAAGATCACGCGCCCGGCTGCGCGACCGACGACCGGCATCGCGGTCGGCGTCAGGTTCGCACGCACGTGCAGCACAGAGAGGCCCGCTAGTCTCCAATCGACAGCGAATGCGCCGTTTGCCGATAGCTGCATACAATTGCCGGAACGGATTGCCGGAACGAGGGGCTCGATGTCGCGATGGCGGATCGCGAGCAGGCGCCGGTACTGCTCGAGCCACTGCGCGTGCGCGCTCTGTGTGAGCTTGCTCCAATCAAGGTGCGCCGCCTGGAACGTTTCGACGGCGGCGGGGTCCGGCAGTTCATTGGCAGCGGAGAACTTGCCGAAGCGGGCGAACTCCTGGCGCCGCCCTGCGCGGATCTTCACGCTGAGCTCGGCGCTCATGTCGCAGAAGTAAGGGAACGGCTCGAGCGCTCCCCATTCCTCTCCCATGAAGAGCATCGGTGGAGCGGGCGCCAGCAGCAGCAGTGCGGCAGCGGCCAGACGCGCCGCATCGCTTTTCACGAGACTCGTCAAGCGCTCGCCATGCGCGCGATTGCCTATCTGGTCGTGGTTCTGCAGAAACGACACGAAGGCCGTCGGCGGCAGATGTGCGCTCGGCTCACCGCGCACTTTGTTGTCCTGGTAGTGGGACACTTCTCCTTGATAGGCAAATCCCTGAGCAAGGCTGCGGCACAGAAGCTCATGCGGCCGCTCGGCATAGTCTGAGTAGTAGCCGTCGGTCTCGCCGGTCAAGAGCACGTGCAGGCAGTGGTGCAGGTCGTCGTTCCATTGCGCCTCGTGCGTCTCGGCCGCAGCGGGCGCGCCGAGATAGCGCGCCTCGTTGGCGTTGTTCTCGAGAACCAAATAAATCGGCCGCTCGCTGCCCGGCCCGGCGCGCAGCTTGCGTGCGAGCTCTGTGAAGATGTGCGGGTTGCTGTCGTCGATGATGGCGTGCACCGCGTCAAAGCGCAGCCCGTCGAAGCGATACTCCTCGAGCCAGTAGAGCGCGTTGTGGATGAAGAAGTCGCGCACCGTTCTGCTGCCGGGTCCGTCGAAATTGATCGCGGAGCCCCAGGGCGTGTGACGAC
>DAITPA010000008.1:0-24782 GCA_036833805.1 Steroidobacteraceae bacterium
GTGGAGACCGACCGCTATAACCTTGCGACCAAGGCCTCAATCATTCTTGAGGGTGTAAACTTCGAGTTCGACTCCGCGAAGTTGACGTCGGCCTCAACGCCGGTTCTGGATGACGTCGCGACAAGTTTGCAGAAGCATCACCGACTCAAAGTCGAGCTGCAGGGTCACACCGACAGCACCGGTCCCGCCGAGTACAACATGAAGTTATCACAGCGCCGAGCGGACTCCGTGCGTAACTATCTCATCAGCAAGGGCGTGAGCGCAGAGCAGCTGGTGGCCAAGGGTTATGGGCTGACGCAGCCCGTCGAAACCAACAAGACGGCGGCCGGACGCGCCGCCAATCGTCGCGTGGTCATGTACGCGATCGACAACCCGGGCGATGTCAAAGTCGAAGGACAAGGCACCGCGCAGCAGTAGTTCTTTGATGTGAGCGAGAAAGCCCCGCACGCGAAGGCGTGCGGGGCTTTGTCTTGTCAACCGCGAGCGCTGAAGACCCGCAAGCGAAATCCGTGCACCTTCAGGAAGTCGATCTCCTGATGCAGATCAGTGCTCGTCAACGGATGATCCTTCAACCAGCGACCGGGAAATCTCAGGACGAGAGAGCTCGGCGTTGCTGAGAGCTCAATATTGGGCAGCGCCGTCGGGCTTCTGCCGCGGTGCAGGAGCACGGCAAGACGCAGCAGCACGATGAGACGCACCGCCGTGTGATCCCAGGGCGGCACAAGATCCTCAAGACCGGACAGGGCAAGCTTCCTGCGGTGGCTGCCGACCAGGCGCGCAAGCAATCGCTGCTCCTCGCGTGAAAATCCTGGCATGTCGGCGTTCTCTAGAAGATAGGCGCCATGGCGGTGATAGCCGCTGTGTGAGACGTCAAGTCCCGTCTCATGCAGGCGTGCGGCCCACTGCAGCGCAAGATCCGCAAGCGGATCCTCAAGGCGCCAAGCGGCGCGCACCTGCGCCAGAAACCCGAGCACGGTCGCCTCGACGCGCTCCGCCTGCTGCAGATCCACATGGTAGCGCTGCTGCATCGCGTGCACAGTGCGTTCGCGCGCATCCTCATCGGTGAAGCGGCCGAGCATGTCGTACAGCAATCCTTCACGCATCGCGCCTTCGGCGATGCGCATCTCCTCGATCCCCAAGACGTCAAAGACCTCCGCGAGAATCGCAGCGCCGCCCGGGAAGACCGCGCGCCGGTCAGCCGTAATGGCTGCAAGGCCAAGCTCGCGCGTGTGGCCCGCATCAACGAGATAGTTGAGAACCCGCTCCAAGCCCTCGGGCTTAATCGTTGTGGCGAGCGCGTCAAGCTCCCGTAAGGCCTCACCGATAGCGCGCACCGTGCCGGAGCTGCCCGCCGCATGCTCCCAGCCGCGGCGCCGAATGGCTGCCTGCACGGGCTCGAGCTCAAGACGCGCTGCGACCCGCGCGCGTCCGAGGCGTTTGGCCGAGATGCGGCCGTCGTTGAAGAAGCGCTCGCTGATGGTCACGCATCCCATGCGCAGACTCTCAAGCTCGAGCGGCGTCAGACCCTCGCCGATTGCAAGCTCCGTGCTGCCGCCGCCGATATCAACCACCAGACGCTTGCCCGGCTGGGTCGGCATGGTATGCGCGACCCCTGAGTAGATGAGGCGCGCCTCTTCCATGCCGGAGATGATTTCGATCGGGTGTCCAAGAGCTTCGCGCGCGCGCTCGAGAAAGGCCTGTTTGCGGCGCGCCTCGCGCAGCGTGTTGGTACCGACGACACGCACGCTATTGGCGTGCATGTCGCGCAGGCGCTGGCCAAAACGCTCCAAACACGCAAGCGCCCGCGCCGCGGCTTCCTTGTCGATACGGCCGTTCTTCTCGACACCGGAGGCAATACGCACCATCTCGCGCAGGCGATCAATGATGACGAGCTGGCCGTGCGAGTAGCGCGCGACGACCATGTGGAAGCTGTTCGACCCCAGGTCGACAGCGGCGAGAACATCTGGAATGGGTTGAGCCGCGAGGCTCTTGCGCGCATCCACGGTCGCGCGGATGAGGGCGGCGGGGCTCACTCGAGCGTCGTTGCCTTCAGACCGAGAAGGACGAGCCGCACCCGCATGTCGTCGCGGCCTGAGGATTTCGGATCACGAACTGGGCACCCTCGAGGCCTTCCCGATAGTCGATCTCGGCGCCCGCCAAATACTGCACGCTCATGGGATCAATGAGAAGCTTCACGCCGAGATTTTCAACGCAGGTATCACCATCGCCGATCTGCTCGTCGAACTCGAAGCCATACGAGAGCCCGGAGCAGCCTCCACCTTGTACGAACACCCGCAGCATGAGCTTCGGATTACCCTCGCCCTCGATGAGAGCCCCGACCTTGCGGGCCGCGGCGTCCGTCAGAACGAGGCTCGACGCTGCTGATTCGACAATTTCCATTACGTTCGCCTTAGGCTAAAAATACGCTTGTCAGACAAGAGTTTAGATGTCGCACGATGCGCGGTCAAAACTTACCCAAACTTGACCTCTGCCTTGACCGCCTTGCCGGCCGCGACGCACTCGTCGTGCGCAACCGGGGCAAGCTTCCCCATTATTTCGGCGCCGAGCGTCATTTCAATGAGCCCGTAACAAACATCGCCATAAACGCGGGACTTGGGTCCCAGAACAACCCGCCCACGCGCATGGATAGGACCTTTGACCGTTCCCTCCAGGATAACGTTCGCGACGTCGACCGCTCCTTCGATTATGCCTCGCACGCTCACGGACAAGGTCGAGTCCGAGCTTCGCGGCGCGCGCACGTCGCCTGCGACCCGGCCGTCAAGATGCAGGCCACCGACAAACTCAACGTCGCCCGCAACACTTGCCGTCGGCCCGATGAGCGTGTCGATTTTGTGCATGTTACGACGCATCCACATTCCACAGGAATGTCTGTGATAAAGGCGCGATTCCTTTCTTGTTTGAGCGTACTTCGATGGAAAGGCGCTCCGGGCGAAGTCCGGGAGGGATGGTGATTTCCTGATCCAAGTTCTGGTAATACCGAAAGCTGTACGGCATTTCACGCTGCGCGCCGGCGGTAAGCGCGGCGAGTCCCAGATTTGATTCCCGGCCCTGCGATTCGCCTTCGACCTCAAGCAGCGCTGCGCCGTTGGCAACATCATCGGCGCGCACCGAGCGCACGAGCGTCAAGTGCACGCGAAAATGCGCCGGCTGCGCGGTCGCGCCGATGCGCAGTTGTTGAATCGTAACGCCCAGCGCCGCGGTCGGCGCGCTCTGCGAGCCGGCACCGCGATAGAACGCAAGATCCTGCGCCTGGCGCGCAACCTTCGCCTGCAGGTCGCCGATGGTATGCGACACCTCCGCCTGCTCGCGCGCCCAGCCGATGCGCTGCGTATCAATCTGGGCGAGTCGCAGATTGAGCTCATGTTTCTCGTCCTTGAGCCTGTCGATCGCGACTTCAAGCTCAGCGCGCTGCTGCGCGACGGCAAGCCGGTCGTAGCCTGCGTTGTAGCGGCCGAACTCATAGATGACATAGAGCGCAAACATAAACAGCAGCAGCGTCGCGATGAGGGCGAGCACGCGGCGCAGCGGCGCATAGGTGCGTACGATGACGGGGTTGCTGCCGGTTTCTCGCATGGGAAGGAACGGACGGTCAGCCGGTGGACACCGCCGTCTGCGAGGTGGCGCCACGCGCGCGGCGCGTGACCTCGGCCCACCACGGCGGCAACGGTGGCTGTCCTTGCGGGAATGCGCGGTCGGCAAGCTCGGTGAGCGCCTGTGCGTAGACGGGCCGCTTGAAATAGACGACTTCACGCACCGGCTCCCAGTAATCGACCCAGCGCCAGGAATCGAATTCGGGTTCCGACGTCACGCCAAAATTAAACTGTACTTTCTCGTGGCGCACCCGCAAGAGAAACCAGCGCTGTTTCTGACCAATGCAAAGCGGCGTGTGATTGCGTCTTACATAACGCGGCGGCAGACGGTAGCGCAGCCAGTGCGAGGTGCTGGCGGCAATCTCAACGTGGGTGCTTTGAAGGCCGATTTCTTCGTGAAGCTCGCGAAATACGGCCGCTTCGGCAGCCTCGCCTTCGCGCACGCCACCCTGGGGAAACTGCCAGCCGCGCCCGCCCATGCGACGGCCGAGGAATACCTCGCCGCCGCCGCGCATCAGAACGATGCCGACGTTGGCGCGGAAACCATCCGAGTCGATGACGTCGTTCATGAAGCCTTTTACAGAAGTCTGCCACAAGGTAGCGCTTGTGGTGAGGAAGCCCGCCCTTTTAGGCTAGCGCGCCTTTGAACAACAGAGCGTGAACGGGTCGATGTTGAGGAGAGCCGTGTCCCGATCGACTACGTGGCGGCGCTTAGCCGTCCTTTTAGCCTTGGCGACGGTCGTTTTTTGCGCCTCGCTCTGCATTGGCAGCTCCGATATCAGCCTGCCGCGCGTGCTCCGCGCCCTCGCCGGCGCCGACGACGAGACGGTTCGAAGTGTCTTATTGCAGGTGCGCCTGCCCCGTCTCTTGGCCGCGTTCGGCGTGGGGGGCCTCTTGGCGCTCGCCGGGGTCTTCCTGCAAGCGCTCTTCAGAAACCCGCTTGCCGATCCCTATGTACTTGGCGTGTCGGGGGGCGCAGCGGTGGGCGCGCTCTGCGCCATGCTCGCAGGATTGGCAGCGCTTGCCGTACAGTCGGCCGCGGTCGCGGGGGCTCTGGCCTCAGTGGCTCTGGTGTATCTCCTGGCGCGCGGCGGCGGAACGGCCAGACTTCTCCTCACCGGTGTGGTGGTGGCAAGCGCCTGCGGCGCGCTCGTAAGCGTGCTGCTTGCGGTGGCAACCACGGTGCAGGTGCGCGGCATGGTGTTTTGGCTCGCCGGCGACTTGAGTTGGGCGCTCACCCCCGGTGCGAGCTTGGCCGCTGCGGTCCTCGCCGCCGTGCTCGCCGTGATCGTGGCGCGTCCGTTAAATGTATTGGCGTCGGGTGAGCTCAGGGCACGCGCGGTGGGCCTTGAGCTTGAAACTTGGCGCACGCTCCTCTTTATCGCCTGCGCCGTGCTGACCGCGATCGCCGTTGTCAGCGCCGGCACGGTCGGCTTCATCGGCCTCATCACGCCACACGCCGTGCGACTCGCCTTCAAGACGAGCGATCATCGCCTCGTCGCACCCACTTCCGCCCTCGCAGGCGGCACAATGCTCGCCGCAGCGGATCTCATCGCGCGCACCATCGTAAGTCCGCGGCAGCTGCCGGTCGGCGCCATCATGGCACTCGTCGGCGCGCCGATTTTTCTCGCACTCTTGCGCTCGAAGAGCCGCAACACACACTAAAATCAGACTGCGAACTCAGGCGCGGTGGCCACCTGGCTGCGTCCGGCGCTCTTCGCGCGGTACAGAGCTGCGTCCGCTGCAGCGATCAGTCGGTCGGCGAGCGCTGTCAAGTCGCGAACCTCCTGCCCGGGTCCGGCGGCGGCGACCCCGATCGAGAGGCTTACGAACTCGGATATCTGCGCCGCGATCGCCACGGGCACAGTGCGCACGGCGTCCAGCACGCGGCGCGCGACCCGCTCCGCGTCAATCACACTGCCCTGTTGCAGCACGATGGCAAATTCGTCGCCGCCGAAGCGCGCGCCGGTATCGCTGGTGCGCATCTCGGAGGAAATGCGCCGCGCCACTTCGCGCAGTACGGCATCCCCCGCCAAGTGCCCGAAGCGATCATTGATCTGTTTGAAATGGTCGATGTCGATCATCAGAAAGGCGAGGGTCTGCTGCATGCGCTGCGCGCGCGCAAGCTCTTCGCGCAGGCGCGCCTGCAGATAGCGCCTATTGTAGAAACCCGTCAGAAAGTCAGTGAAACCGCTTCTCAGCAGGCGCGCGCGATTCACCGCGTTTTCCAGGCAGACGGCGCTCACGAGCCCCAAGTGCGCGAGAAAATCGCTCGCCAGCTTGGGATTGAAGCGGCCTTTTTCCGCGCTGCCAAAGAGCAGCACGCCATCAATCGAATCGCTGTGGCGCAAGGGGATAAGGGCGAGACTCTCCAAACTCCGCGCCGGGGAGAACAGCCGCGCATGCGCATCTTGCCTATAGAGTCCGAGCCAGGGCCGCTCCAGGCCCTCGAGCATGGGCGCAATCGTTGCGAGCTGATCGACGAACTGAATCTCCTCGCGGTTCTCCTCGACCACCGGGTCTTCGCCGAGCAGATGCCGGATCTCATGCTCAGGATCTCGCAACACGAGTGCGACCGCGTCCAGCTGATAGGAGGCTTTCAGCCCATGGATCAGAGTTGCCAGGAGCTCAGTGAGTGAGCTTGCGCGCAGCAGTTGCAGCTCGCGCTCCTGCGACCTGCGCAGAATCAGGTTATTGCGTACGACCTCGGCGGTGAGCCGCGCGAGACGTGTCTGCAATGCACGATTCTTGGTCTGTAAAGCAGCAGCAGTTTCGGTTGGCGCAATTCGGCGCATCGAGCGAACACCTCCGGTTCGGCGGCGTGCGCTTTACGCGCGCCGCTCGGTCAGACTCTTGCGATCCTGCAGGTAGTCGCGCCCACGGCGCATCAAAGCGACAAACGCCTCGTAATCCCGCGACAGCACTGCCGTGCGCAGGCGTTCTACCGCCTGCGACAGCGCCTCCAGAGACTCCGCGCCATAGTCGTTCAGGCTCTGGATCTCGTAGTACAGATCCGGACTCTCGCGCGCCACGCGGCTTGCCACATCGAGCTGCGCATCAAAGGTCGTGCTCGACAGGTGCGCGAGGCGCGGTGCGGCTTCGCCGCTTTCGGCGAGCGCGGTGAAAAAGGCGATGTTGAGCGCGTGCGAGAGGCCGAGAACATAGGCTATCAAGCGGTCGTGATCATCGAGGCTCATGACCACCTGCTCGGCCATCGTGGGCGCGAACAGCTCCTTGACGGCAGCGAGCGCTGCAGCGCACCCCAGATCGACAAAGATGACGTGGCGCCCGGACAGAAGCTCCGTGTCCGGGCCGAACATCGGATGAACCGAGGTGACTTTGCAGCCGTGCGAGCGAAGCGCGAGCAGCCCCGCGCGCAATGGCGATTTCAGCGAGCCGATATCGAAGATGACGCCCGGCGGGCGGCGCAGCGCAAGATCCCTCAGGATCCCATCCGTCACGCCCAACGGGGTCGCGAGCACGATGAAATCGTGCATCAGGTCGGTCTTCTTCCAGTCATCGACGCATCCGGCGCCGGCGTTCGCGGCCGCCGGATCGGCGATTTCCACGGCAAAGCCCTGCGAGCTTAAGAATTCCACAAACCAGCGCCCCATGAGTCCCGCGCCGCCGATGACGAGCACCCGCCGCCCGGAGCCTGCCCCATACGCAGCAACGCTCGCGCGCTCCTGTGTGGCAAGTGATGAACGGATCAGGAGGCGCAGGAGGTCTTCGGCGAGCGCCGGTGAGACACCCAGTTCCGCAGCCGCCGAACGGATACCCAGAATAACCTCGCGCTCGCGCTCGTAGTCGCGGGTCGGGCGCCCGGTCGCGCGCTTCACGCGCGCGACCTCGCCGCTGATCGACTTCCTCTCCGCAACCAGCGCCAGGAGCCGCCGATCGACGTCGTTCAAGCGGTGCCGCAGATCCAGAAGCGTGGTGTCATCGCTCGACATGTAAAGACTCATCGGATTAAGACAGCCCGTCTTTGTAGCGATCCGCCACGCTCGAGGCAAGTGCAGGCAAGCCGAAGAGGCTCTACCATTTGCCCCATGACACCAACCACAGACCTGCTCTGCGAGCCCCCGCCCGATGAGCCCATGCAGATCGCCAGCCGGTGGTTCGCGGATGCTTGCGAGCGGCGGCTGCAGCCGAACCCGAACGCGATGGTGCTCGCGACCATCGGCGCGGACGCTCAACCTTCGGCGCGCGTCGTCCTCTTAAGGGGCCTGGTCGTAAATCCTGGATACGTTGTCTTCTACACCAACTACGAATCAAGGAAGGGGACGGAGCTTGCGCAATCCCCGCGCGCGGCCGCCGTCATGTATTGGGATCAGCTGCAACGACAGATTCGCATCACCGGACCGGTCGTGCGCTCGCCGCCCGCCGAGAGCGATGCCTACTTCGCGGCGCGTCCCTGGCCGAGCCGCCTTTCCGCCTGGGCGAGCGAGCAGAGCAGGCGCATCGGTTCGCGCGCCGCGCTCATCGCGCGAGTGGCCGCCGCCGCGCGGCGCTTCGGCACGCCGAATCCCGCTGATTTGGCAGAGGAGAGCGGGGATTACGCCATTGCCCGCCCGTCACACTGGGGCGGCTATCGTCTCTGGGCCGAAAGCGTTGAGCTTTGGCAGGAGGGCAAGTCCCGCATCCATGATCGATACCTCTGGTCGCGCAAGCTTACCCCAGACGCTGCGCAAGGGTTCGAGGCCGGACCGTGGTCCGTTACACGCCTGCAGCCCTAGGCGATGTCAAAGTACGCAAGGGCAGGAGCGCGTTTGACGGCGCAAGCGCTCGACGTCACGGCGGGCACGCGCAAGCTCGTGGTGGATCTGTCGGCCACGTTTGTGGCGCGCGAGTTCGTGGCCATTCTCGGCAGGAACGGCTCAGGAAAAACATTGACCCTGCATACGCTTGCGGGTTTGCGCGCGGCGGCGGCCGGCGTGGTGAGCTTGGATGGCGCACCGCTTGCCGACCTTGCACGGCGCACGCTCGCGCGGCACATCGGTGTGCTTCTGCAGGATCCGGAAGACGGCTTCACGACCACGGCGCTGGAGAGCGTGCTCATTGGTCGTCATCCGCATCTTGCGGCCTGGCAATGGGAAGGGCGCGAGGATGAGCGCATTGCGCGCCGTGCGCTTGCGCAAATGGATTTGACTGACTGTGCCGAGCGCCACACCGACACGCTCTCGGGGGGTGAGCAGCGCCGCGTCGCGATCGCCGGCCTCCTCGCGCAGGAGCCGGAAGTTTTCTTGGTGGATGAACCGACCAATCACCTTGATCCGCATCATCAGCTTGCGGTGCTTGAGCAATTGCGTGCCTTAGCTTCGAACGGCGCGACAGTTATCGCAGCGCTCCATGACCCGACGCTTGCGGCGCGGTTCGCGGACCGGGTGCTGCTTCTGTTTGGCGACGGGCACTGGCGTTTGGGACCCGCAGCTGAAGTACTAACCGCAGATAGCTTGAGTGAGCTCTACTCGACGCCAATCATGGAATTGGCCGCGAGCGGCCGGCGAGTGTTTGCAAGCGCCTGAGCACAAAGCTGCGTTTGCGCCGGCTCGCCTTAAGTTGAAACGGGCTCGATGAGCTCAATGCGAATGCCGAATGGATCGCCGACGTCGACGCGGTGAAAGCCTTGCAGAGGCTTGCCTTGCCTGACTTTGTATCCGAGTGCTTCTAGCCTTTCGATGCAGGCGGGCAGGTCGATGAGCCGGCACGCCGGATGGGCCGTGCGCGCCGGGCGAAAGTCCAACTCCACGCCGCGACGAATTTTCAGCTCACCGCGCTCGAACCAACAGCCGCAGCGCTTAGCCAGGGTGGCAGGTTTTTGCCTCGCAGGAATCCCGAGAGCGCCGTTGTAGAACGCGCAAGCGAGATCATCGCCGCCGATGAACATCGCCAACTGCACGCGATCAAGGCGCGTAATGCGCATGGGCGCGACCATCACACGCCGATCTACCGCCGTGAATGGCCTGCCGAAATGCAATAATCGACGCCGGATCATTGGCGAAGCAGCAAGTACAGCATGGCAGAAACGTCACGCATAGTGATCGTGGGGGGTGGCGCGGGTGGGCTCGAACTGACCACGCGGCTCGGCGATCGGCTCAGCAGACTCGGTCAGGCCCGAATTACCCTGGTCGACCGATCGCGAACCCACATCTGGAAACCGCTGCTGCACCAAATCGCGGCCGGCAGTATGGATCAGGATGTCCACGAGCTCGATTATCTTGCCCAAGCGCATTGGCACCACTTCGATTACCGCATCGGCGAGATGATCGGGCTCGATCGCGCACGGCGGCAGATCCAAATCGCCGCACACGTCGATGAAGAAGGTCGCGAGATCACGCCCCGACGAAGCGTGCCGTACGACACCCTCGTGATCGCGGCCGGCAGCCAGAGCAACGACTTTGGCACGCCCGGCGTGCGTGAGCATGCGATCTCGCTCGATACGCCCGACGCTGCCCGGCATTTCCACACTCGACTGGTGAATGCCTGCATCCGCGCGCAGGTGCAGACGGCGCCGTTGCAAAGCGGTCAGCTGCATGTCGCCATCATCGGTGCCGGAGCCACCGGTATCGAACTGGCGGCCGAGCTGCATTACGCCACACGCCAGCTCGTGGCCTACGGACTCGATCGCATCGATCCGAACAAGGATATCCGGCTGATTCTGATCGAGGCGGCGGAGCGCATCCTGCCTGCACTGCCACAGCGTCTGTCTGCTGCCGCAGCGGCCCTGCTCACGAAACTCGGCGTGCAGCAGCGTACCTCGGCGCGCGTGTCCGAAGTCACGAGCCAAGGGGTCGGACTCGCGAGCGGCGAGTTTATTCCAGCCGAGCTCGTGGTTTGGTCGGCGGGCGTCAAGTGCGCGGATTTCATTCGCGATCTGGATGGCCTGGAAACCAACCAGATCAATCAGCTGGTGGTTACCGAGACCTTGCAGACCTCGCGCGATCCGAACATCTTCGCGCTCGGCGACTGCGCTGCGTGCCCGTGGCTGGGCCGAGCCGGCGCCACTGTGCCACCGCGCGCGCAGGCCGCCCACCAGCAGGCCTCGCACCTCGCGCGCCAATTGCAACGACAGCTGCGCGGAAAACCGCTGCAAGCGTGACGGTACCGCGATTTCGGCTCACTGGTTTCGCTTGGCGAGTATTCGACGGTTGGAAACCTGATGGGCCGTCTCGTTGGCGGCAACCTGTGGGTCGAGGGCCTGTTTGCGCGCCTGATGTACAGCTCGCTCTATAAGATGCATGAGCTCGCGTTGCACGGCATGGCGAAGGTGCTGCTCGATACCACCGCGCGCCTGATCAACCGCCGCACCGGACCGCACGTCAAGCTACACTGATCGGGCGAAGCGGCAACGGAAAAATTGTGCAGCGCTGGCTCTTCAAGCCGATCGGGTAATTCCCGCCAGGCCGGCGAGGCGTTAGCCCAGGTCGCTCGTCCAGTTACAGCGTGCGCCCGTTATTTGAATATCAATCAGGCTTACAGGTAGGCACTGAAAGTGCGCCCATGGCGCAGGTGGCCAAGCAACTGCCCGGCGCGGACATGATCTCTATTGCCACCTCCCCCGCACGCGTTGCATTGAACTGGTCGCAGTGGCGTGGCGGGGGCGTGACGGCGACCCCGTCCAACACCTTACCCGCGCAGAGACATGCCCGAGTTGCGTCGATAGCTGCACTTTGCGCCCCGGCAGGCGTGCGCCGCGATGTCTTTCGTGGTTTGTGCCTATTCACCGCGCTGCGGACAGCTGCTAGTGTGGCGTCGAAGGCCCGCATTGTTTGCGGCCATGCAGCGCTCGCGCCCGTGACGCAAATGGCTGCGCATCGAGCCGCTCACCTAACTGGGATACAGATGACCGAGTCAGCTTCGCGTCTAGAGAATGAACAGGCCAGAGCCATCGCAACACTCTCTGATAAGCTGCATGTTCCCGTGCACGAAGTCGGTGAGATATACAAAAAGGAGTTTGCTCGGCTTGCAAAGAGGGCGCGCATCCCAACTTTTCTCGTCGTCCTGGCGATGAGCAATACGCGATCGATCCTGCGCGGCGGCGGCAGGAGCGCGACGTTACGTTGAGTGCCCGTAGCATGTCCTCAGTGCCGGTACGCGCTCATTCCTGCCCTGGCGGCTGACTCAAGCGGCTGCAAGCAGTCGGCAGATAATAATTCCACGACCCACAGATCGCCGTGAAAGCGGCGCGCTTAGGTGCGCCCGCTGCTTAACACCTCGCGCACTTGAGGGTGCAGCGGCCCGTTTGTTGCGAGCACAGAGATCGTGTCGAGATCGACCTCATGTCCGTCCAAGTCCGTGAAATTGCCGCCCGCTTCCTTGACGATGACGGTCAGCGCCCCGATATCCAGAATATTGACGTCGGACTCAATCACGACATCGAGCGCGCCGCGCGCGAGCAGGTGGTAGTGCACGAAATCGCCGTAGCCGCGGGTGCTGTTGGCGTGCCCGACGAGGTCGCCAAAGCCTGACCACAAGCGCGAGCGCGCAAGCGACTTCAAGTTGCCGCTCGAGACAGTCGCGCGTGCGAGATCCTTGATGTCGCTTACGCGGATCGGCCGGCCGTTCAGGTACGCCCCCTTGCCCTCCTCGGCCCAAGCAAGCTCGCCGTACACCGGGGCGCTTGAGACCCCGAGCACCAACCGGCCGTCGCGCACGAGAGCGATCTGGGTCGAGAAGAACGGACATTCGCGCACGAAACACTTAGTCCCGTCGATCGGATCAACGAGCCATATATGCTCGGCGCCCATATCGTGTTGCCCTGTCTCTTCACCGTAAAAACCGTAGCTCGGAAAGCGCTCGCTTAAGATCGCGCGGATGGCCTCCTCCGAGCGCACGTCGGCTTCCGTGACAGGTGACTGATCGGGCTTCAGTCGCACCCCGACGCCGCGCCCGTAGAGTGCGCGAATGACCTCAGCGGCGGCCTCCGCGGCATCGAGCGCCGCCTGTAACTCCTTTGATACCATGGTGATGATCCCAGTGACGTGCACGGAAATCCTACCGCAACGGAGCCACACATGGGCAATCGCCTGAGCAAGATCTACACGCGCACCGGCGATGACGGCACGACCGGGTTGGGGGACGGCAGCCGTGTCGCCAAGGACGCCGCGCGCGTTGAAGCCTACGGCAGCGTCGATGAGTTGAACTCGGCCATCGGCATGATCCTAAGCGTAGGCAACCTTCCACAAGCGCTCGCCGGCACGCTCATCGAAGTGCAGCATGATCTGTTCGATCTCGGCGGCGAACTCTGCATCCCCGGAGCGCGCGTGATCAGCGCCCAACAAGTCACACGCCTTGAGGCAACGCTCGACGCCTATAACGATCCGTTGCCGGCGCTGAAGGAATTCATTCTTCCGGGCGGTGGACCTGCCGCGGCGGCGTGCCACCTCGCACGCACAGTCGCGCGCCGGGCCGAACGTCGCGCCTGGACGCTTGCGAAGAAAGAAACCGTAAGCGCCGACCTTACGAACTACCTGAACCGCCTGTCCGATCTATTGTTCGTGCTCGCGCGCGTGCTGGCGAGGCACGAGAGCGGCACCGAAGTCTTGTGGCGGCACGATCGCGGCACGGCTCGTTAAGCTAATAGACCGCGCAGTCGCGGCCAGTCGAATGAGGGCCACGGGTCGCTCTTGCGGCCCGGGGCGATGTCGCTATGGCCCGCCACGCGCTCTTTCGCGAGCGACGGATAGGCCACAAGCAGCGCTCTGATGAGATGCGCAAGCGACTCGTACTGCGCAGCCTCATAGGCAAGCTCGTCGGTGCCCTCAAGCTCGATGCCAATCGAGAAATCATTGCAGCCGGGCCTGCCCTCAAACTGCGACTCGCCAGCGTGCCAGGCGCGCGCTCCGAATGGCACGTATTGCACGATCTGCCCGTCGCGCCGGATGAGCGCGTGCGCCGACACGCGCAGCTGCGCGACCTTCGCAAAATAAGGATGCGCGTCGGCTGCAAGACCGCCCGTAAAGAGCTGATCAATCCAGGGGCCGCCGAACTCGCCCGGCGGCAGACTGATGCCATGCACAACGATGAGGTGCGGGGCGATACCCGAGGGGCGCGCGTCAAAATGCGGCGACAGCACTTGGCTCACCCCGGCGAGAAGCCCCGTGGCCCGATCAATTTGCATGCATGGAATAATGCCACAATAGCGCTGCGCCACGCGGAAAATGCCCCTATGAGCGACAGCAATGCGTCCTACGTCGCGCGCGATCTTGCGCACGTCTGGCATCCGTGCACGCAGATGAAAGATCACGAGCAGGATGTGCCGCTCGTGCCGATCCGCCGTGGCCAAGGCGTGTGGCTCGAAGACTTTGCGGGACGCCGATACCTTGATGCCGTGAGCTCCTGGTGGGTGAACCTCTTTGGGCATGCGAACCCGCGCATCAACGCTGCGATCAGCGCGCAACTGGGCGAGCTCGAGCATGTGATCCTTGCAGGCTTCACGCACGAGCCCGTGATCGCATTGAGCGCGGCTTTGGTCAAGGTTGCGCCGCCCGGTCTCAGCCGTTGCTTCTACGCGGACAACGGCTCCTCCGCGGTCGAAGTCGCCGTGAAGATGAGCTTTCACTACTGGCGAAACGTCGGCCAGACGAAAAAGCGCGGCTTCATCACGCTTGCCAACAGCTACCACGGCGAGACCCTGGGCGCGCTCGCCGTCGGCGACGTCGAACTCTACAAGGCGATCTATAAGCCGCTCCTCATGGAGGTGCGCGTGGTCGGCTCTCCGGACTGCTATGCGCGCGAGCCCGGCGTGACGTGGGCGGCACACTCGATAAGCCAATTTGCGCACATGGAAGAGGCGCTCGCGCGTCATCACGAGGAGACAGCGGCCGTGATCGTCGAGCCTCTCGTGCAGTGCGCCGGCAGCATGCGCATGTATGATCCGGTGTATCTCAAACTCCTGCGTGCCGCCTGCGACCGCTACGGCGTGCACCTCATCGCGGACGAGGTCGCGGTCGGCTTCGGACGCACCGGAACGCTGTTTGCGTGTGAACAGGCGGCGATCCGCCCGGACTTTCTGTGTTTGTCGAAGGGCCTGACTGGCGGCTACCTGCCGCTATCGGTTGTCATGACGACTGAGGATGTTTACGCCGCGTTCTACGATGAGTACGTGAAGTTGAACGCCTTCCTGCATTCGCACAGTTACAGCGGCAACCCGCTCGCCTGCGCAGCCGCGCTCGCAAGCCTTGCGATCTTTGACGCTGACAAGGTTCTCGAGAGGAACCGTGTGTTGGCCGCCCATATGGGCAATCGAGCGCGTGTGCTTGAAGAGCATCCGCACGTCGCCGAAGTGCGCCAGCACGGCATGATCACAGCGATCGAGTTCCTCAAGAACAAGGCCGCTCGCGAGCCTTACCCATGGCAGGAACGGCGCGGACTCAAGGTCTATCGTCACGGCCTGACACGCGGTGTGCTGTTGCGGCCCATCGGCAACGTCGTGTATTTCATGCCTCCCTACGTCATCACGCCCGAGGAGATTGATCTCATGGTCACGGTCGCGCATGAAGGCATCGCGAAGGCGACATGCGACTAACGCGTGTCTACGTCGAGGCGGCGCTCACCGGCGGGACGCGTGGTCTCGTGAACGGCAATGCCGCTAATCACATTGCGCGCGTGCTGCGGCTCGGCGTCGGCGATGCACTGACGCTCTTTGATGGCCGCGGCGGTGAGTACGCAGCGCGCATCGAAGCTCTAAAGAAGGAAGCGGTGCAAGTAGCGGTCGGCGAGCACGTTGCCACTGAGCGCGAGTCATCGCTCGCGGTGACGCTTGCACAAGGCGTGTCGCGCGGCGAGCGCATGGATTGGGTCATGCAGAAAGCAACGGAGCTTGGCGTACAGCGTATCGTGCCGCTCATCACAAAAAGAAGCGTCGTGCGCTTGGATCCGGGCCAGACGCAGAAGAAGTTAAAGCATTGGCGCGGCATTATCATTGCGGCGTGCGAACAGTGCGGCAGGAACCGTTTGCCTGAATTGGCGGCGCCGCGTGATCTGCAGGAGTTTTTGGGCAGCGAGGCGGCAGCGGGAGCAACGCGCATTCTATTATCGCCCGCCGCAAGCCTGCGCATCGGCGCGCTCAAGCCTGTAAAGAAGCTCACTGTATTGATTGGGCCGGAAGGCGGGCTTGCGCCCGAGGAGGCGCAAGCAGCCGTCGCGCAGGGTTTCGTGGGAGTGCAATTGGGGCCCAGGGTGCTGCGCACCGAGACCGCAGCCATTGCAGCGCTCGCCGCGCTGCAGCAGGCACTAGGCGATCTGTAAGCGCGATTGCCCGCGTAGCTGCCCTGTGCGACCCCGTGCTCGCGTTCACGAACATGAGCTTTTCAGCAACGAGAATTACGTCTGCGTACGGCACCGCGCATCGCGATGCTCCTTAACGAGAAGACGCGTGCCTTGGCAGTAGACTGGCGTCCTGATGACTTGACTGGTCCGAGCGTAGTCGGTCGCGCCCAAGCCCGCGAACAGCGGCCCTCGCCGTGCCGATTGGTAAGAAATCATGGTCCTAGGGACGCGAAGCTTGCTCGCGCCATCCGGTGCTACGAATCGTCGGCCCAGCCGGCACTGCCGCACGTTCATGGGAGGCACAAAAATGCAGCCACAGGCCCCACTCGGCCGACGTGATTTCCTGAAGCTGTCGGGTCTCGCGGCTCTCGCGTCGGGCATCGAGCCTTTATCGCACGCCGCAGCGGCAGTGACTGCCGCGCCGCAGTCGCACGCAGACTACGCGCTGCGCATCGGTAAGGCTCGAGTGGATTTGGGGCCCGATCACACCATTTCCACCACCACGTACAATGGTCAATTCCCCGGCCCGCTGTTGCGTCTTACCGAAGGCCGTCGGGTGGTCGTAGACATCTTTAACGACACCGACGTTCCGGAGCAGTTGCACTGGCACGGGCAAAACCTTCCCGCGGATGTGGACGGAGCCGCCGAGGAAGGCACCCCGTACATCCCCGCGCACGGCATGCGACGCATTGCGTTCACTCCAGGACCGGCGGGACTGCGCTTCTATCATTCGCATCTGCTCGCCGGCGCCAATCTCGCGGCGGGGCTGTACAGCGGTCAAGCCGGTCCCGTGTATATCGAACCCAAGCGCGAGCCAGGTCGCTTTGATCGCGAGGTAATCCTGGTGCTGAAGGAATTCGAGCCCACGCTCAGCCGTGGCGGTGATATGGCGATGGACTTCCTGGTTCCTGCGACGACCGATCACACGCTAAGGGAAACAGGCGAAGCGGCGATGACGGCGTCGCTCAGGCGCGGCATGCCGCACGGCTACGAAGTCGGCTATAGCCTGTTTTCAATCAATGGACGCTTGCTCGGCCACGGCGAACCGCTGCGTGTCAAGCATGGCGAGCGCGTGCTGTTTCACGTGCTGAATGCCAGCGCGACGGAAATCCGCAGCCTGGCACTGCCCGGTCATACGTTTACGGTGGTGGCGCTGGATGGCAACCCTGTGCCGGTGCCCGCGCCAGTGCCGGCACTGTGGCTCGGCACGGCCGAGCGAGTCTCCGCCATCGTCGAGATGAATCATTCCGGCGTCTGGGTTCTCGGCGATCTCGACGACGATGACCGCAATCACGGCATGGGGATCGTTGTCGAATATGCCGGCGCCAAGGGCAAGCCCCAATGGCGCAAGCCGCAATCCGCGACCTGGGATTACACCCGCTTCGGCACCGGCACTGCGCAGGCGCCCGACGAATTATTCGAGCTGCTCTTCGCCAAGAACAATGCGGCGCTGCATGGATTCAATCAATGGACTATTAACGGTACGGCGTTCTCGATGCCGACGATGACAGCAATGCTGCATCTGCAGCGCGGCCGGCGCTATCGGTTGCGGCTGCGCAATGCGAGCGATGACATTCACCCCGTGCATCTGCATCGCCACAGCTTTGAACTCACCAAGATTGCAGGCCAGGCGACCGCCGGCGTCAAGAAGGATGTGGTCATGCTCGGCGGCTATCAGGACATCGAGATCGATTTCGTGGCCGACAATCCGGGACTCACCCTGTTCCATTGCCACCAACAACTGCACATGGATTTCGGATTCATGGCTCTGTTCAGCTACGCGTGAGCGCAGCAGCAACCGCGGCCAACGGGCAGCGCAGCTGCTGCGGTCAGTAAAGTTGAGCGTTATGCACGACGGCGCAGTTGCGAATGTTCCACCCGCGCACACAGTTGCTTCAGCCGCTGAAGTTTTCCGAGCATCGCTCAAGCTCGGCCTGACTTGCTTCGGTGGCCCGATCGCGCACCTCGGCTACTTTGAGCGCTCGTATGTGCAACAGCGGCGCTGGTTAGACAGCGAAGCGTACGCCGCCCTCGTCGCGCTGTGCCAACTTCTTCCCGGTCCGACGAGCAGCCAGGTCGGCTTTCTCGTCGGCTTGCGCCGCGCCGGCTGGGCGGGCGCACTGGCGGCCTGGATCGGTTTCACGCTTCCATCCGCACTGCTCATGTATGGCTTTGCGGTTCTCGCACCGCACGTGCGCGCGCCGCTGATGCAAGCCGCGCTGCATGGACTCATGCTGACCGCCGTGGCGGTGGTCGCACAGGCGGTGCGCAGCATGGGCCGACGCCTGTGCCCGGATCTGCCGCGCGCCGCTATTGCGGTTCTGGCCGCCGTCGTGCTGCTGTTTCACAGTAGCGGAACCCTGCAGCTCACGGCATTGGTGCTCGGCGCCGTGTGCGGCGGCCTCCTGTGCCGGAAAGTACCGCTTCCGCAAGTCGTTCTGCCGGTAGCCATCGATCAGCGACTCGCTTGGAGCGCGCTCGGTGTTTTCTGCGGGCTGCTGCTCGCACTACCGGTCCTGGCCGCGTTCGCACCACACACGTGGATTGCGCTTGCCAATATCTTCTATCGTGCCGGAGCGTTCGTCTTCGGCGGCGGTCATGTTGTGCTGCCGCTGTTGCGCGAAGCGCTGGTACCCAGCAACTGGGTTTCGGATGACACGTTTCTAGCAGGTTACGGATTTGCGCAGGGCCTGCCCGGACCCTTGTTTACATTCGCGGCCTATCTGGGAGCGGCGAGCGCGCCAGCTCACGCGTCGCTGCCTTGGGCGGCGCTCGCGCTGTTCACAATCTTTCTTCCGGGTCTGTTGTTAGCCATCGTCGGACTGTCGCTGTGGACGCGCGTCGCGCACGTCAAGGCAGCTCAAGCGATGCTCGCGGGTATCAATGCGGCGGTGGTGGGAGTTCTCGGCGCCGCGCTCTACAACCCCGTATGGATCACCGCAATTCACAGCAGCGCCGACCTCGCGGTTGCGGTCGCGGGTTTTGTGCTCTTGGAGCGCTGGAGTGTTCCGCCGATTCTCGTGGTTGCGTTTTGCGTCGTAGCGAGCGTCGCGACTGCGGCCATCATTTAGTAGCGCCAAGTGGGGATTCGCGACGCCGTCAATCTCCCAATCATGCAGAGGGTGGCTCATGCAGCCTCGACAATACAAGCTCGGGCTCGGAGATGGATGCTATGGTCCCGGTGACATCGTAGAAATCTCCGTGACGCCATCTGAGCGATTCGAAATCGCGCCCCGGATTTGAGTCAAGTGCAGCGAGTCACTGCCAGAACCGCTGCGCCCTAGGGGTTGATGTGCGTCTCTTGAGCGATCATCTCTTCGAGGCGCTCGAGGTCAGGTACGAGCGGAGTTTCATTCACCATGCGCACCTGGCAGATGATGGGCGCGCGCTCTTCAATGGCGCGTGAGTTGTCCGGCCGCACGACATCGGAGCTGACGCGCACGAGCTGCGGGAAACCCTGCGATACGAGGCCGAAGTAGCCGCCTTCAAGGCGCGTTCCGATGCAATGGAAGACCACGATCCGCGTGCGTCCGGAGGCCGGCGGAATATTCTGCCCGCACGCGCCCTCGAATGAGGCAAGCGGTACCTGTCTGCCATTCCAGGCAACCGTGCCGATGTACCAGGGCGGCGCCCCGGTCATCTCCGATGGCGCATGGAAGCCAATGACTTCGGCGACGCAGGCGCGCGGAATGATGAGCCGCCCATCAACGAGCGGGATCAATAAACTGTAGACCTCTTGGACCCTCTCGGCCATCGCGTGCCCTTTAGTTGACCCGCGCTGCTGCAGGCTCCGCGAGCTTGTGTGAACTTGCGCGATAGCGCTCGACGAGCGGCGCGATCGCATCCAGGAGCTGCGCTTCCTGGTAGGGCTTGCTCAGGTAGTCGTCGACGCCGATCTCAATCGCGCGCGCGCGGTGCTTCTCTCCGGAGCGTGACGTGATCATGATGATGGGCACGTCCTTCAGGCGCGGATCGTTGCGCACGTGCGCCGCGACTTCATAGCCGTCCATGCGCGGCATTTCGATGTCAAGGAGGATGATGTCGGGCACATGATCCTGCAGCAGCGTAACCGCATCCATGCCGTCGCGCGCCGTCAACACCCGCATGCCATTTCTCTCCAGCAGCCGCTGCGTCACGCGCCGCACGGTGATCGAGTCGTCCACCACCATGGCAAACACGCGCCGGTCGCCGCGTTCACGCGCGACCAAGGGCTGCGTACGCACACGCCATTCGCTGCGCACCAATGCGCCGATGTCGAGAATGATCACGATGCGTCCGTCACCCAGAATGGTTGCGCCCGATATTCCGCGGATCGCTGAGATCTGCGGCCCGACCGATTTCACGACAATCTCGCGGCTGCCGATGAGCTCGTCCGTGATGAGCGCGGTGGAATGGTCGCCGGCGCGCACCAGCACGACCGGGATCGTCACGTCCTGCTCCGGCAATGGCGCGGGCTCAAGCCCCACGAATGTCGCCAATGATTGAAAGCGATACTTCTGACCGCCGGACTCGAACAACGGCGCCTCGGGGCCAAAGTGGCTTGCGACCTCGGCCTTCGAAAGCCTGAGCACGCCTTCCACCGTCGGTAACGGCAGCGCGTAGTATTCCTGCTCCGTGCGCACCACGAGCGCGTGACTGATCGCGAGCGTAAACGGCAGACGGATCGTGAACGTCGTGCCCTCGCCCGCTGTCGACTCCATATTGAGCGCGCCGCCCAGGCGCTTGATCTCGGTCGCGACGACGTCCATGCCCACGCCGCGGCCCGCCTGCTGGGTGATGAGCCCGGCAGTTGAGAAGCCGGGTTCCAGAATGAGCTGCATCGCGTCTGCATCGCTCAACGGCTGCTCCGCCGCGACGAGACCCAACGCCACGCCCTTGTCGCGGATCGCGCGCAAGTTCATGCCGCCGCCGTCGTCGGTGAGACGCACCATGACTTCAGCGCCTTCGCGCCGCAGTTCAAGCCGGATGCGTCCGGTGTCGGATTTGCCGCGCGCCACGCGCTCCTCGGGCGTCTCGATGCCGTGTATGACAGCGTTTCTCAGCATGTGCTCAAAAGGCGGCAACATGCGTTCGAGCACCTGGCGGTCGAGTTCGCCGGTTGCGCCTTCGACGATGAGCTCGGCGCGCTTGCCGCTGTCGGCGGCGGCCTGGCGCACAATGCGCGCGAGTCGCTGCACATGGCGTTGGAACGGCACCATGCGCGTGCGCATGAGGCCGTTCTGCAGCTCGGTGATCGTGCGCGCCTGCTGCGAGAGAAGATTTTGCGCTTCCTGCGTCAGCGTCTCTATCAGTCCCTGGATGCTCGCGACATCGCTTGCAGTCTCGGCGAGCGCTCGCGAGAACTGCTGGATCGAGGAGTAGCGGTCGAGCTCGAGCGGATCAAAGTCGCCGCGGTGGCTGAAACCTTTTTCCTCATGTCCGTGCAGGATCTGTGTCTCGGTCTCAATCTCAAGCTTGCGCAGTTGCTCCTTCAGGCGGATTACCGTGCGCGACAGCTCACCGAGGTTGAAATCAATCGAGGCCAGCTGCTGCTCGAGTCGCGCGCGCGCGATACTGACCTCGCCCGAAGTGTTGAGCAGCTGATCGAGAAGCTCAGCATCCACGCGTGCCATCTCGGGGCGATCCGCTGGCGGTACGGGCTCGCGACCGGGCGGCACGGGTTGCGGGGGTTGCAGGATGTCATCCGACGCGAGCGCGGCAGATGCCGCGCTCTCGCCACGTACCGCAAACTCAGGAGGTGCCGCAGACTCAACGGGCGCCGGCCCGGCGGCGGCTTGCGACTCTGTTGGCGGCGCCGGTTCTATGGTCGCCACGGCATCGGCCGCTGCCGGCTCGGCGCCCGGCACCTCCACGAGCCCGACGTGCGTCACTGTGAACTCGGAAGGCGGCGGATACGCTACTTCATCCGCGGCGTGCTCGTGTGGCGCTGCCTCAGGCTCTGTGGACAGCTCGTTGGTGGAGAAATCGCGCGCGGCGGGCTCCAATTCGGCGGATTGAGATTCGGCTGCTGCGAACGCAGCCACAGCGGGGCTTTCCTGAGCGGCAGCCTCAACATGAGCCACGAACTCAGGAACCGCGGGCTCTGGAACGGGCGGCGCGGGCGGCGCGACCGCGAATTCGGCGGAGGGCTGCGACAACGCCTGAATACATGCGATGACGTCAGTCGCCGGAGCAACGCCCCGACCCATCGCAACCGCTTCACGCATGCGTGCGAGCTCATCAACGCTCGCCTGCAGAACCTTAAAAGTCGCAGCGGTTGGCGCAACTGATCCCTGATCAATCTGCATGACGAGGGTTTCGAGTTCGTGGGAGAGGTCGCCCATGGGCTGGATGCCCGCCATGCGCGCGCCGCCCTTCAAAGTGTGCAGCGGCCGCTTCAATGCCGAGCGCAGATCGGCGCTGTCCGGCTCTGCACGCCAAGCGGATACCGCAGCCTCAGCGGATTCAAGAAGCTCGGTCGCCTCGTCGGTGAAGATAGCGGCGATCTCCGGATCAAATGCAGGACTTGCCTCCACCGCTCGCGTGGCTTGTTGCGCCGTATGCGCCGCCGCAGCGATGCGCCGGTCAAGCGCGCTGTGCGCATACGCGATGCGCGCGCGAAGCTGCTCATGGGTTAGAAAAAAGCCGGTCGATTCATTCAGGTTCGCCGCCACCGACTCCATAGCCGCCATGCAGTCAGAGAGCAGCATGAGGTCGGTATCGTCCAAGCCCAGCCCGCTGTCGAAGGCTTTGCGCAACCACTGATCAAGCGGCTGCGCGAGCCGGATGCCGTGCCGCGCCTCGGCCATATTGGAGCTGCCGGCAAGCGTATGACAGGCGCGATAGATCTCCTCGGGCAGCGCATGCGGCTCGGTAGTGCCGCCTTCGCGATCCAAATAGGCGCGCACCACCGCTACGTGGGCGGTTGTCTCGCGCGCATAAATGTCGGCGAGCACCTCATCCACGGCCTGCTGCCCCGGCGGTGCTTGTGCCGCCGGCGCCGCTGGCAGGACAGCGGCGGACTCCGGTGTGGTGACCGCGGGGTGCTGCGCCGCCGGCGCGACGGCCGACTCGGGTTCCTGTTCCGCAGGCGCCGGCAAGGTTTCAACCGTTTGGCTCGAGGCCAATGCGTGGGCGCGCGTGAGAATGGTGCCCGCCTCGTGAGCCTGCACGTGCCCGGTCTCGAGCTGATCGATCAATTGCGGCAACGTTGCGACGGCGCTTCTTATAGTGCCCAGGATCTCCTGCGAGCGCGACAGCGTGTTGTCGAGCAGGCGATTCAGAAGATTCTCGATTGACCAGGCGAATTCGGCGAGCTCGCGCGCGCCGACCATGCGTCCGCTGCCCTTCAAAGTGTGGAAGCTGCGGCGCACCGTGACGAGCGCTTCGCGCTCGAGCGGATTGTGCTCCCACTCGTGGAAATGCAGAGTGATCTTGGCAAGCTCCTCGCGAGCCTCCTCGATGAAGAGCTTCAGAAGCTCAGGATCCGCGGTCGCGGAGAACGCAACGCTCGCAGGCGCGCGCGCCAACACCGGAAGCTGCTTGTGAGAGCCGCTTGCCGCCGCTGCGGCGGCTACTGATTTCTCCTCCTCGCGCCCCAACTGCACCGTCTGCGCGAATGTGCCCGGCGGCAACAGCACCGAGATTGTCGGCACCACCGGCGTGGGCTCGGCTTCGAGAGCCTGCAGGCAGCTTTGCGCGTTGTCGAGCATGTACCACGGATCGCTGCGCCCGGATTGCAGCGTCTCCATGTAGTACTCGAGGCTCACGATCGAATCTGCCAGGCGGTCGAGCGAGCCCAAAGTCAGAACCCGGCCGCCGGGCTGCATGACACGCTTCAACTGCACGGCGATCGCCTCGACGACTTCCACCGCGCGCGTCTTGCCGAGGATCAAGAGGCCGGCCTTCAAGCCCCGCATCAGCTCCTGCCAACTGTCGAGTCCCGCCGCATCGATCGCCCCCACCACCGCCTGTGTGATGGCTTCTTTGATGCGCGCCAGATTCAGAATGCACTCGCGCAGCACCGCGCTTTGCACCTGCTGGAACTCATTGTCCTCAGAGCGTCCGGGATCGACGGTCTTCGGCAGGATCATGCCGACGAGTTGGTCGTCAAGCTTGTCTTCGACGCCGATGAGGGTTGCCGCGATATCCACCAGCAGCGCCTCATCGGGCTGCAATTGACCGGCGACGATCTTCTCGAGGCGCTGCGTCTCAAGCAGGATGCTGGCGCGCAACTCCCCTAAGCCCAGCACGCCCAGGGTGTCGCCGATCTTGCGCAGCAGCGCCGCTTGCGAGCCCAACTCCTGCGGTTGCCCCGAGCCGCGGCGCACAAAGATGTCGAGAACGTCCTTGACCTTGGAGAGGTCTTCGCGGATCGCCGCCGCCACCGTCTGCATGAGTTTGACGGAGGGCGCGGAGAGATTCTCGCGCTCCTGCTCGATGTTCTCATCCACCGGCAGCAGCTCAGACAGTCGGAACGAGGCGCGCACGGCGACCGCTCGCGGGCCCGTGGTCTCGGTGCGGCCGACGTAATAGAGGAGATTATTGAGAAGCTCGAGCGCCGGCTCTTGCGCGTAGCGCGACTCGCCGAGCTCATACAGGCGTTTGATCTCGCGGTCGGCTAACCCCAAAAGCCGCTTGACCGATACGCCGCCCTCGAGCGCGCCTTCCTGCAGCGCTTCAATCACCGCACCGACCACCCACCACAGCTGAAACACGGTCTGGCGGGTGGCGATCTGCTCAAGCTTGCTGGCGACGGCTGCGAGGATCTCGAGGTTCTGCTCAATCCGCTCACCGCGGATCCAGCCAATGAGCCCGACTTGAAAGCGCGTGCGCAGGCGCCGCCCCCACTGCTCGACAGTCAGCGGCTGCTCGCCGGGACCTGCCGCGACCGGCTGCGCCTGCTTATCGGATGTTAGATTA
>DAITPA010000008.1:24792-48752 GCA_036833805.1 Steroidobacteraceae bacterium
GCCTTCGGACAGGAGCGAGCTGCCGCGCACGGCGCGCAGATCATTCAGCAGCGGCAACAGTACCAGCGCAAGATCCCGTCCGCCGGCCAACACGCGCTCGAGGTAGCTTGGCAGCTGCACCATGGCGCGCATCAGCGCATCAAGGCTTTCGGCCTGGCTCCTCCTTTCCGCCGCGGTCGCAAGCAGATAGCGCGCGACGTGCTCCATCTCTTCGGTGAGCAGCGCCGCGCCGTAGATCTCGAGCACCTTGAGCACGCCCTGCACCTGGTGCAGCTCGCGCGCGCAGCGCTCAAGCAGCGCCAAGTTCTGCGGCTGTTCGACGTAGTTTTCGAGTGCGGCGCGCGCCTCGGCAAGCGTCGCATTCAGCTCGCGGCCGACGAACTCAAATGTTTGAGATGCAACATCCGCCATGATTCGGCCTTAGGAGCCACCCACCGCCGGGCGCAAGCCACGGGTCAACTTGGATTCCTCAACCGTTCGGAATGTGCCGGACACCGCTGCCGGCGGCTCGGGCACGGCCGCGCCCGGCAGACGAAAACCCGCGGCTGATTTGCGCAGGCCCGCCGACAGCTCGGCAAGCTTTGCGATCGCGCTGGAGGTTGCGCTCGTTGAGTCCGCGGTCTGCGCGCTGATTTCCTTCAGCACCTGCATGTTGCGCGCGATTGCCTGCGCAGCGGAGGTCTGCGAACGGGCGCTCGCGGAGATGTTCTGCACGAGGCTCGCGATCTGGTTCGAGACCTGCTCGATCTCCTCGAGCGCTGCGCCCGCGTTCTCGGCGAGCAGCGCGCCGCCGACGACGTCGGTGGTGCTGCGCTCCATCGAGACGACGGCCTCATTGGTGTCGGCCTGGATCGTGCGCACCAGGACCTCGATCTGCTTCGTGGCATTCGCCGCGCGCTCCGCCAGACGCTGCACTTCATCGGCGACGACGGCAAAGCCGCGTCCCGCCTCGCCGGCCATCGATGCCTGGATCGAGGCGTTCAGGGCGAGAATATTGGTCTGCTCGGCGATGTCATTGATGAGCTCGACGATGTTGCCGATCTCCTGCGAGCTCTCGCCCAGGCGCTTGATGCGTTTGGAGGTCTCCTGAATCGTCTCGCGAATCGCGTTCATGCCATCGATCGTGCGGCGTACCGCATCGCCACCCTTGTGCGCGACTTCCACCGAATGACGCGCGACATCGGCTGCGCGCTCGGCATTGCCGGAGACCTCCTCGGTGGAGGACGCCATACCGCCCGCTGATTCGGTGGCGGAGGCAATCTGCTTTGACTGTGCGCCGCTTGCCCTCGCCAGATGCTGCGCCAGCGCTTGCGTCTGACGGGTCGCGCCATCGACCTGAATCGAGGAATGATTGATGGCCGTGACGAGACCGCGCAACGCCTCGACCGCATAGTTGATGGAGTCCGCGATCGCGCCGGTGATGTCTTCGGTGACCGTCGCCTGCACCGTGAGATCGCCGTCGGCAAGGCTCGCCAGCTCATCAAGCAGGCGCAGAATCGCCTCCTGACTGCGATCGTTTTCCGCACGCTGAGTGTCAACCGCCAGGCGCTGCCGATTGACCGCCGCGCGCTGCTCGGCAGCGGTCTGCCACACGCCGAGCAATGCAACGAGCGCGCCCGCGGCGGGCACGATTGGCAGCCACCAGACAACGGTGTAGCGCGGGATGATGCCGTGCGCGAGCAGACACGCGCCGACGGCGGCGACGACGAGCGCGATCGCAGCAGTAAGCCATGCTTCGAGCGGGCGCATCATGCCGCGGCCTCCGAGAAGCTTGCGCTCTCGAGCATCTGCCGCAGGCTCAACACCGGCCACTGCTCACTGCCGCGCCGAAACGCGCCCGCCAAATAGCGCTCGCCCTGCGCAAGCGTCTGCGGAGCCTCGCCGCTGAATTCAGCTTCGGCAAAACGCCGGAAGCCCAATACTTCATCGACCACAAGCCCGGCCGGAATATCGCGATGATTGACGACCAGGACGCGCGTATTTCTCGTCATCGGGGTCGCGCTGCCGCCCAGGAATTGGCGCAGATCGATGACCGCCAGGAGATGGCCGCGCACATTGGCGAGACCCTTGACCCAGGGCTTGGCTCCCGGCACGCGTGTAAGGCTCGGCGGCACGCTCGACACTTCGCGGGTCTCCTCGCGCGCGACGAGATAGAGCTCCCCCGCCATGCGCAAGGCAACGCCCACCCACTCGCGCCCGACCGCGCCGTCCTGCGGCACTTGCGCCGAGACCGCACGTCCGCGCCGCTCGAGTTCCGCCAGCAACTCATAGGGGCGATCGCGAAGTGATTTGAGAGCGACGTCCGCCATCAGCCTGCCAATTATTCAGGCCGCAAGCGTGGCCTGCGCCTTTGCAACGAGCTGATCCGGGGAAACGGGCTTCACCATGTAATCCACCGCCCCCTGACGCAAACCCCAGATGCGATCGGTCTGCTGGCCCTTGGAGGTGACCATGATGATCGGAATGGCGCGCGTCTTAGGATCGTTCGCCAGAGCGCGGGTCGCCTGATAGCCGTTCATCCCCGGCATGACGATATCCATGAAAATTAGGTCGGGACTCATCTCGCGCGCCAGGCGGATGCCCTCGGCGCCGTCAGCCGCTGCCGCGGTGCGGTAACCGTGGCGCTCGAGCGCCTTCTGCATGACGTGCATCTCGGTCGGCGAGTCGTCCACGATCAATATGAGTGCCATGACGCTTATCTCCCGATGTGCGTCTCGATCGCATTCAGAAGCTCATCCTTCGTAAACGGCTTCGTCAGATAGTGCTCGGAGCCGACAATGCGGCCGCGTGCGCGATCGAATAAACCGTCCTTGGAGGACAGCATAATCACTGGAATCGAACGAAATACCTTGTTGTGCTTGATGAGCGAGCAGGTCTGATAACCGTCCAGCCGCGGCATCATGATATCAACGAAAACGATGTCGGGTTGATGGTCCGCGATCTTCGCGAGCGCATCAAACCCATCGACTGCGGTAAACACCTCGCAGCCCTCCTTCGCGAGCAGCGTTTCGGCCGTGCGGCGGATCGTTTTGCTGTCGTCTATGACCAGAACCTTCAAGCCCTGAAGCTTGGAGGTGCTGCCGGTCACGGTGCTGGGAAGTCCTGCCATAGGTGTGGGTCGCAAGCTCAATGGAGACGAAGAAAACCGAGCCCTGTTTTTAACATATCGGTACACCCCCCGCTATGCCACGCTCGTCACGTTTTTGCGACTCGACCTGCGCTTTTCCCAATGATTTTGCGCGCTTCTGGACATATTCGCGCCGCCCTTAATCATAATCTCAAAGGCAGGTTACCATTCGCCCCCATGAGTAAAGCGCAGCGCCTGGGTGTCGTCATGGATCCGATCGCAGACATCAAGTATGCGAAGGACTCAACCCTTGCGATGCTGCTCGCCGCTCAAGCACGCGGCTTTACGCTCTCCTACATGGAACAGGGCGATCTGTCGCTGCGCGACGGCAAAGCCTGGGGACGGTTGCGACCCCTGACCGTGGGCGCGGACCAGAACGCCTGGTTCGTCCTCGGGGAGCCGCGCGTTGAGCCATTGGGCGAGCTTGATTGCATTCTCATGCGCAAGGACCCGCCGTTCGACACCGAATATATCTACACGACCTACATTCTCGAACGCGCCGAGGATGCCGGCGCGCTGGTCGTCAATCGGCCCCAAGGCCTGCGCGACATGAACGAGAAGGTCTACACCGCCTGGTTTCCCGAATGCTGCGCTGCGACCCTCATCACGCGAGACATGGGCGACATGCAGGCGTTCCTGCAGGAGCAGGGCAAGATTGTCGCGAAGCCCCTGTATGGCATGGGGGGCCGCTCGATCTTTGTTGTTGAGGCGGGCGAGAAGAACAGCCAGGTGATCTTCGAGACCCTAAGCGACTACGGTCAGAGCTTCATCATCGTGCAGCGCTACCTGCCCGAGATCGTGGAAAGCGGCGACTCGCGGATTCTCTTGATCGCCGGTGAGCCCGTGCCGTACGCCTTGGCGCGCATTCCCTTACCGACCGACAACCGCGGCAACCTTGCCGCCGGCGCCCGCGGCGTGGGGCGGGAGCTCAATGCGCGCGACCGCTGGCTCGCGGGCAAGATTGGCCCGCATCTTTACGAGCGTGGCATGCTGTTCGTCGGCCTCGATGTGATCGGCGGCTTCGTCACGGAAATCAACGTCACGAGCCCTACCGGCATCCGCGAGCTTGACCTGCAATTTGGCACGGATATCGGTGCGCGCCTGATCGAGGCGATCGAGCGGCGGCTCGCAGCGCGCTAAGGCTGCGACGCCCGACACAAATTTTGCACAGGACGCGCCGGTATACTCTGCCCCACAGCGAGGAGCACCCTTAAGCGTGTCATCACGGGCTTTGGCAGTACGGGAAGGGGTCGCGCCGGTGCGCGACCGCCTGCTCGTCACCTTCTTTTTTGCAGCCCTCGTGCACGCGCTTTTGATCCTCGGCCTCACCTTCAGCGCCACGGCAGATGAGGGCACAAGCCCGCCCGGTCTGCAGGTGCTGCTGGTCTCCGACGAATTACCCGAGTCGAAAAGCAACGACACGGCGACCTATCTTGCGCAGCGCACCCAGCGCGGCTCGGGCAACACCGAGGAGCGTGTCGCGCCGCGAAACCGCGCGGCTTCCCTGGCGGTGCCCGAACGCGCAGGTGTGGAGAGTGGCGCCGCGAACGGCCCCGAGGGTGCCGCCGCCATGCCCGAGGAGCGCGTGCTGACGAGCTCCGGCTGGAATCCCCACGTGAGCTATATTGCGGAAGCCGCGGAGGCGGGCACTCCGGAACAGGTGCCCACCCCGCCCGATGCGCGCCCGGCCGATACAGTAGGCCCCGACGACGATACGGGACCTGCGCAACTGCGCGGTCCGAAGCGCGATGAGCTCTGGGTCACTCCGGACTCGCGCGCCGTAAGCCTTGCGCCTTATCTCGACGCGTGGCGCCACAAGGTCGAACGCATCGGCACCCTGAACTACCCCACCGCGGCGCGCCGCTCGGGCGTTGCGACCAGTCCCGTGCTCGAAGTCGCCATCAACGCAAGCGGCGTATTGCAGAAGGCCACTATCCGGCAATCAAGCGGCGACCCTGAGCTTGACCAGGCGTCCCTCGACATCCTGAAGCTTGCGAGCCCCTTCGACCCCTTCCCGGCGCAACTCGAGCGCCAATACCACGTGCTGCGCTTCGCCTACGAGTGGCAGTTCGTCAGCGGCCGCGTGCAATCGGGCGGGGTCTCCGTCGTTCCTTGAGCCCGCCCGGACTCATGCCCATACTGCAAGGCATGGGCGGTTCGACGTTCACCAACCATCTCCTGGTCGCGATGCCCTCGCTCGCCGATCCCAATTTCTCGCAGGCCGTGACCCTCATCTGCGAGCACACGGATAAGGGCGCGCTCGGGATCGTCCTCAACAAGCCGTTGCCGATGCGTCTTTCCGATGTGCTGACGCAGATGCAGCTTGAGCCCTCAAGCGACGACATCGGGGCAAAGCCCGTGCTACGCGGCGGTCCGGTGCACACCGACCGCGGCTTCGTCCTGCATCGGCCCGGCGGCGAGTGGGACCACACCCATAAGGTCTCAGAATCCATCCAGGTGACGACCTCGCGCGACATCCTCGCGGCCATGGCGCGTGGTGAGGGACCGGGCGATGCCTTCATCGCCTTGGGTTACGCCGGCTGGGACGGCGGGCAGCTCGAACGCGAGATGAAGGACAACGCCTGGCTCTCCATGCCGGTCGATGCAAGCGTCGTGTTTGACCTGCCATTCGAGGAACGCTGGCTTGCCGCCTGGCGGCTCCTCGGGATTGAGGTCAACAACTTGAGCCGCGTTCCCGGCCATGCGTAACGCGGGCACTGGCTGCCGCGCACAGCGCCGGACATGAATGAGATCCAAACGGTCATCGCTTTTGATTTTGGTCTGCGGCGCATCGGCATCGCTGCCGGCGACACGCTGACCCGAACCGCAGCTCCGCGCCCTGCTGTCAGCGTCGGCGCCAAGGGGGCCGATTGGGGCGCCATCGGCCGCGAGCTTGCCGCGCTCACTCCAAAGCTTCTGGTGCTTGGCGCCCCGTATAATATCGACGGCAGCGCCGGCGCGTTGACGGCCGCGGCAGAGCACTTCGCGAATGAACTCAAACGCCGCTTCGGTCTTCCGGTTCTGAGAGTCGATGAGCGCTACTCCTCCATCGAGGCAGGCGCGGCCCTTAAGTCGCAGCGCGCGAGCGGTCAGCGCGGGCGCGTTCGCCGCGAGCACGTCGACAGCGCCGCGGCAGCCGTGATTCTCGAGCGCTGGCTCGCGGGTGAAGGGGAGAAGACATGAACGACCTCGGCGCCGTCCCGCAACTGCGGGCCGACGGTACGCTGCGACACCTTCTGACGCTCGAAGGTCTGCCGCGCCAAATGCTCGAGGATCTTCTCGAGCGTGCGCAAAGCTTCGTGCGCGCGCCCGGCGAGCGCTTTGCCGCAAGCGAGGTTCTCGCCGGCGTCACCGTCGCCAATCTCTTCACCGAACCGTCGACCCGCACTCGCGTATCGTTCGAGCTTGCCGCGAAGCGCCTCGGAGCCGAAGTCGTGAATCTTGAGGTGCAGCTTTCCTCGCGCGCCAAGGGCGAGAGCATGCTCGACACCGTGTACACGCTGGAAGCGCTGCACACCGATGTACTCGTGATCCGCGAAGCCGAAGTCGGCGTCCTGGGGCTCGTCGCAAGCCACGTCGCGCCGCATGTAAGCGTGCTGTCCGCGGGCGAAGCGCACATCGCCCACCCGACGCAGGGGCTTCTCGATGCACTCACCGTGCGCCAACGCAAGGAGCGCTTCGACAATTTGAGCATCGCCATCGTCGGCGACATCCGCCATTCGCGTGTCGCACGCTCGGCCTACCATGCCTTTCGCGCCTTCGCAGTTCCGGACCTGCGCATCGTCGCTCCCCCGGCCTTCATGCCCGAGGCGCACGAGTTCGAGGGCGCAACCCGCTTTGGCACGCTGAAGACGGGACTCAAAGACGTGGACGTCGTCATGATGCTGCGCGTTCAGAAAGAGCGCATGACGCATGCGTTGCTGCCCGATGGTGATCGCTATTTTGCGAAGTTTGGCTTGACCCCCGAGCGCCTCGCGCTCGCCAAGCCTGATGCGATCGTAATGCACCCGCAGCCGATGAATCGCGGCATTGAAATCGCGTCAGACGTTGCTGACGGCGCGCAATCGGCGATCCGTGACCAGGTCAGGAACGGCGTTGCCGTACGCATGGCGGTGCTAGCCTCGGTCGTCGCTGCACCCGGTGCGCGCGCGTGACGGCAAGTACCCGCGGCACGATCTTCCTCGAGGAAGGTCGCGTGCTGGGGCACACGGCATTTGACGCGCATCAGTTCGTGATCCGCATCGAAGCGCCGAAGTGCGCGGCGCGCGCGGAGCCGGGCAGCTTCGCTCATGTGACCTGTCATGAAACGATTCCGATGCGCCGGCCGCTGTCGCTCATGCGCGCCGACAGACTCGCGGGGTGGGTGGAGATCCTCTACAAAGTTGAAGGCGCAGGCCTGCACGCACTGAGTCTCGCGAAGGCGGGCGACACGCTTTCGATCTTGGGTCCTATCGGGCGCGGCTTCGAAGTGCATCCCAAGCGGCCGCGTACCCTTTTGATTGGCGGTGGAGTGGGAATACCACCGGTGGTGTTTCTCGCCGAGCGGCTCAAAGATCGCAGCGATGCGCCCTGGCAGCCTCTAGTGCTGATGGGCTCAGAGATACCTTATCCGTTTGAGCTGCGATCCGCGCGCGAGAACGTCGAGGGCATTGCCGATGCATATAGCGCCTGCATGCCGCTCCTTGATGATTGGGGCATCGCGAGCCGCCTTGCGAGCGGCTCGGGTTTCCCCGGTTGCTACGAGGGGTTTGTGACCGAGCTTGCCGATATTTGGCTTAAAACACTCACCCCGCCAGAACTTGCAGAAGTCGAGATCTTTGCCTGTGGTCCGACACCTATGCTGGCCGCCACGGCAAACCTCGCGCGCCGCTACGCGATTGCCTGTCAGGTGTCGCTCGAAGAGTTCATGGCCTGCGCGGTCGGTGGCTGTGCGGGTTGCACAGTGCTCGTCGCGACAGCCGCGGGGCCCGCGATGAAGCGCGTCTGCGTCGATGGACCGGTGTTTGATGCTTACACGGTGTTTGCGGCGGCAGACTGAGTGCGCGAGTGTTTGAGCGCGCATGCTATGGCGCGCGCTAATATTGCTGGGCGCGGCGTTGCTGGCTTGCTGCGCCGCGGCCGGCGATCCGCCAAAGGGCATCGCCGGCTTGCAGCGTAACGTCGAATTCACCGAGTACTCGCCGCTGTCGCGCAGTACCGAGCTCCTGCGACGTTTGTTTAGTCCACTGAACGCACTGCGCATTGTTGAGGAATCGACAAGCTCGGGCAAGCCTTTGCGCGAGCAGCGAGTTGACCTTGCGAACGAGACGTTTACGGTCTACGTGCCGCCGTCTGCGTCGATGGACCGGTGTTTGATGCTTACACGGTGTTTGCGGCGGCAGACTGAGTGCGCGAGTGTTTGAGCGCGCATGCTATGGCGCGCGCTAATATTGCTGGGCGCGGCGTTGCTGGCTTGCTGCGCCGCGGCCGGCGATCCGCCAAAGGGCATCGCCGGCTTGCAGCGTAACGTCGAATTCACCGAGTACTCGCCGCTGTCGCGCAGTACCGAGCTCCTGCGACGTTTGTTTAGTCCACTGAACGCACTGCGCATTGTTGAGGAATCGACAAGCTCGGGCAAGCCTTTGCGCGAGCAGCGAGTTGACCTTGCGAACGAGACGTTTACGGTCTACGTGCCGCCGCATGCACCGCCGCACTCGAACTCGCAGTAAAATAGAGCGCGCCGCCGACCGTCGCCGGCAGCCGAGTTGCTGTGCTTCGCTTTTCGTGCGTGAAACCTCCAGTAACACCGAGAGCTTTGCTGTTCGCAATTCAGTGCAGCAGATTCAAGGTGTTGCTCGCGTCATCAACAAAGTAGACGCCCTTGGCCGGATCAAATACCAAGCCAAAAAGAGCGCCGGCGCCGGCGGGCGGGCCGCCGCTGTTGTCTATCAATATGTTAGCGACCTGCTTACCCTGCTGGTTTATCTCGGTGATGAAACCGTCCGCTCCGTTCACCGTCAAGAGGTGTCCGCTGTCCGCTGCAACGATGAGGCCCAGGGGCGCGTTGAGACTGCCGCCGGCAGACAAAGTCACGCCAGGACCGTCGGCTGTCGTGCGCTCAAGTGGCCGCGCAATTGCCGTCACCCGATTGTTCAAGGTATCGGCGACATACAGCCGTATGCGCCCGACATCGTCACAGTCGCCATCGGCACTGCCGCGGCATGCCGCGCTCAAAGCCACTCCCGTGGGTCCAAGAACCAAGGCCGCAGGATCGGTGCGCTCGGCGAACCCCGAGCCGATGATCGTGAGCGATTCGAGCGCAGGCATCTGAGTCGCAGACAGCTTGAGATCGACGCGCACCACGGTGCCTTGGTTAACCACCTGGCCGTTGGCGGCGACGGTACCGTTCAGCACGTTGGTGACGAATAGCTTCGCCTCGCCGTGGCGCTCAAAAGCCGTCATGTCCCAGGGGCCGTTGATGAGCGAACCGAAGAGCGTCTCCACGGGCTTGCCCATACTGTCGAGTACGATCAGGCACCCCGCTTGCGCAGTCGGTGAGGTCCCGTCGCTCGTTGGCAAGCTACCGACGATGACCCAACCCTCGCTCAATACCACGAGCGCTGTCGTAAGCCCGAGGCCTCCGGGACAGGGCCCGGGCAGCGCCGTGGCATCAAGCGCTGCGAATATGCTTTGTGACCCATCAGGGGCCAAGTCGACGATCGTCGTACCGGTACCCTGCTGGTTAACGCCATTGTTGAAATTGCTGATGAGGATGTGCCCACTCCTGAGGTTACCCACCGTGTGCGTCACCTCGGCCATGCCGTAGGGATTGACATCCCCGTTAGCAGGTACTGTAGATCCCAAAACCTTGATGTTTTTCAGCCCCTGCAGGATCGAATCATCACGATCGTGGGCGCCGGCCGCGAAAGTCGCCGCGCCGAGCGCCAGTAGACCCGGAATCAGGTGGCCCAAACGAGGCCTCTTTGTCAGTATCGTTTTCATCGCTGCTTCCCCTTTATCGCAAATACGAAGTGAGCTCACGATGCCAGGCGCAGCACCCATGAGAGTCCCCAACGCCGCAACATCAACCCAAGAGATCGATGCGTGTGTTCCCCGCGGGCCTCAATTAGTTCAAGGCGTGCACCAGCGTAGGTCAGCTGTTGCGCACTGCAGCATTCGAATGGGGCAGACTGTGTGCGCAGGCGCGCGGCATTCAGCCGCAGTTGATCTTGGCTTCGAGATTCGTGCGTGAACCCGAGTTCGTGAGCGGCTCTTCGAGCGTGATGCGCTCGGTTTTGCAGAGCTCATCCAGCTCTGTCGAAGCTTTGCTCGCCGCGCGCGCCGGCGGCAACGATGCGGCACCTGCTGCGCCTTCGCGCTCAACGCGGGGATGAATTGCGCGGTTGACGGCCGCGGCGGCCGCGCGGCTGCGCCGCGCTCAGCCGAAGTTGATCTTGGCTTCGAGGTTCGTGCGTGAATCCGCGCTCGCAAGCGCCTCTTCGAGCGTGATGCGCTCTTCTTTGTAGAGATCATGCAGCGCGCTGTCAAAGCTCTGCACGCCGCGTTCACCGGAGGCCACGATCGCCTCCTTGACACCCACGACATCGCCCCTCTTTACGCGCTCGGAAATGTGCGGCGTGTTGATCATGACCTCAAGGGCCGCCACCCGCTTGCCGTCTTTGGCGATGACCAGGCGCTGGCCCATGATCGCGCGCAGATACTGCGACAAGTCGAGAAAGATCTGCGGATGCTGCTCGCGCGGAAACATGTTGATGATGCGGTCGAGCGTTTCCGCGCAGTTGTTGGCGTGCAACGTCGCGAGCACGAGATGGCCGGTGCCGGCAAGGCTAATCGCCGTCTGCATGCTTTCGCGGTCGCGGATTTCCCCGATCAGAATGACGTCGGGGGCGGCGCGCATGATGCCGCGCAGCGCGCCCTCGAAGGAACGAGTATCAAGCCCGACTTCCCGCTGATTGACGATGGAGCGCTTATTGGTGTGCAAGAACTCGATCGGGTCTTCGATCGTGACAATATGGTCGGAGGCGTTTTCGTTGCGGTAGTTGATCATCGCTGCAAGCGTCGTCGACTTGCCCGAGCCCGTGGCGCCGACCATCAGCACGAGGCCGCGCTTCATCATGGCAAGGTCGCGCAGGATGTCGGGAAGACCGAGATTCTCCAGCCGCGGCATCTCCGCCGTGATGAAGCGCAGCACGATTGCGGGATAGCCGCGCTGCAGGAAGATGTTGACGCGGAAGCGCCCAAGGCCATGCTCGGAGAGCGCAAAGTCGATCTCAAAGTCGCGCGTGAACGTCTCGCGCTGCTGCGAGGTCATGAGCGCGTAGGCGGTCTGGCGTACCGTCTCGGGGGAGAGAATCTGCTTATTGATCGGGATGATCGCGCCCTCGATCTTGATCTTAATGGGCGCGTTCGGCGTGAAGAACAGATCCGATGCCTTCTTCTCGACCATGAGCTTGAAGAGCGGCTTGGTATTGAATGACGTGCCCTGGGACGGCAGCGCTGCAAAGGGTCCACTATTGCTGGCGAGCAGGGGTTGGTGCCCCGTCGTTTCAAGCAACAGTGGATCGATCGGCTCGTTATTAGACACTTTGGCCTCACCGGCGCGCATGATTTATATTATCCGACCCTGCTCTTCCTCAACGATGTGCAGGCTGCCCACGTCGTCGAGGTTCTTCACTTCGCGTTTGCTTTCAAGCTTGACGCGCAGCCGCAGTTCGTTCTTTGAATCGGCGTTGCGCAGCGCATCCTCGTAGGAAATCATCCCGGTCTCGAAGAGCTCAAACAACGACTGATCGAATGTCTTCATGCCAAGACGCGTCGAGCGCGACATGACTTCCTTGATCTCCGCGACATTGCCCTTGAATATCAAATCCTGAATCAGCGGTGAGTTCAGCATGATTTCCATTGCGGCGATGCGGCCCGAGCCGGACTCACGCGGTATCAGACGTTGCGCGACCAGCGCGCGAATGTTGAGCGACAGATCCATCAGGAGCTGCTCGCGGCGCTCGTCGGGGAAGAAATTGATGACGCGGTCGAGTGCCTGGTTGGCGCTGTTCGCGTGCAGGGTCGCGAGCACCAGGTGCCCGGTTTCGGCGAACTGGATGCCGTATTCCATAGTTTCGCGGTCGCGGATTTCACCGATCAGGATCACATCCGGCGCCTGGCGCAGGGTATTTTTCAAGGCGCTGTGCCAGGACTCGGTGTCGATGCCCACCTCGCGATGAGTGATGACGCAGCCCTTGTGCTGGTGCACGTATTCGACCGGGTCCTCAATCGTCACGATGTGACCGCGGGTCTTCTCGTTGCGGTAGCCCACCATCGTCGCAAGGGTGGTCGATTTTCCGGAGCCGGTGGCGCCGACGACGATGACGAGACCGCGCTTACTGAGCACGACGTCTTTCAGAATCACGGGCAGATCAAGCTCTTCGAACGAGGGGATCTTCGCGTTGATGAGCCGGATAACGCAGCCGGTCGCGCCCTGCTGCACGAAGGCGCTGACGCGGAAGCGGCCGACGCCAGGCGGGGAGATCGCGAAATTGCATTCCTTGGTGGAATCGAATTCCTTCGTCTGCCGATCGTTCATGATCGCGCGCACGAGCGTTGAGGACTGCTCAGGAGTGAGCGCGCGCTCGCTCTGCGGCCGGATCTCGCCGTCGATCTTGATGGCCGGAGGGAAGCCCGCCGTGACGAACAGGTCCGAGGCTTTCTTCTCGATGACGCGACGCAGCAGATCCTGCATCAGCTTGATGGATTGATCGCGATCCATAGGTCTATAAAGAGTCCTTGTTCTGAGCCTTGTAGCGCGCCTCCTCCTTACTCACATGACCCTTGGCGACAAGTTCAACCAGACACTGATCGAGTGTCTGCATTCCCTGCGCTTGGCCTGTCTGAATGGAGGAGTACATTTGGGCAACCTTTCCCTCGCGGATTAGATTGCGGATGGCCGGCGTGCCGATCATGATTTCATGCGCGGCGATGCGGCCGCCGCCGTTTTTCTTCATGAGCGTCTGCGAGATGACGGCGCGCAGGCTCTCCGAGAGCATGGAGCGCACCATCTCCTTCTCCTCTCCCGGAAAGACGTCAACTATGCGGTCGATGGTCTTGGCGGCCGAGCTCGTATGCAGTGTGCCAAACACCAGATGTCCGGTCTCCGCGGCGGTGAGCGCAAGACGGATCGTCTCAAGGTCACGCATTTCGCCGACCAGCACCACATCCGGGTCCTCGCGCAGCGCCGAGCGCAAGGCTTCAGTGAAGCCGAGCGTGTCGCGATGCACTTCGCGCTGGTTCACGAGGCAGCGCTTGGACTCATGCACGAACTCAATCGGATCCTCGATCGTGATGATGTGGTCGGGGCGGTTGTCGTTACAGTGGTTCACCATACCGGCGAGCGTCGTCGATTTGCCAGAGCCGGTAGGCCCGGTCACGAGCACGAGACCGCGCGGCAGCATGCACAGGTCGCGAAAGATCTTGGGCGACCCCAGCTCATCAAGACTGAGGATCACCGAGGGGATATTGCGGAACACCGCACCCGCGCCGCGATTCTGGTTGAAGGCGTTGACGCGAAAGCGCGCAAGTTTCGGGATCTCGAAGGAGAAATCGGTCTCGAAAAACTCTTCGAACGCCTTCCTCTGCTTGTCGTTCATGATGTCGTACACCATGCTATGCACTTCCTTGTGGGCAAGCGCAGGCATGTTGACGCGTTTCATGTCGCCGTCCACGCGTATCATCGGTGGCACACCGGCCGACAAATGCAGATCCGAGGCGTTGTTCTTGACTGCGAACGCCAGGAGTTGCGCGATATCTACGGCCATCAGGACTCCTTGCGATCGACACGGACTCCAGCAGGCGGACCTTTCGCGAGCGCGAAAGCGGCCTGCGATTAATCGGCATTATAGCGGAGGGGTTCGGCTACAAATATGTTAATGGGTCCGCAGAATTTGCCGGAAAATCTCCGCCGGGTGCAAGAACGCATCAATTTGGCGGCGCGGATGAGCGGCCGGCCCGCCGATTCGGTCACAGTCCTCGCGGTCGCCAAGTCCCAGCCGGCCGCGAGCATCCGGGCGGCGCACCAAGCGGGCCTGTCCGAGTTCGGCGAGAGTTACCTGCAGGAGGCGCTGGCCAAAATCGAGGTCCTGCAGGATCTGCCGCTCACCTGGCATTTCATTGGCAATATCCAGGCTAACAAGACCCGGGCGATAGCTGAGCATTTCGCCTGGGTGCACGCGGTGGATCGCCTGCGTATCGCCGAGCGGCTCTCGGAGCAACGGCCCTATCACGCGCCCGCCTTGAACGTCTGCCTGCAGGTGAACTTGGCCGCCGAAGCCACAAAGGGCGGAGTCGCCCCATCCGAGGTCGGCGCGCTAGCCACGCGCGTCGCGGTCCTGCCGCGTCTGCGCCTGCGCGGGCTCATGTGCATCCCGCCGGCTGATGCCGATATGACTGTTCAAAGGGGGCGCTTCGCCGCACTTTCCGGCTTGCTTTCGAGTTTGAATGCCGCCGGCGCCTGCCTTGATACGCTCTCGATGGGCATGAGCGCGGACCTCGAGGCTGCGGTCATGGAGGGCGCCACCATCGTGCGCATCGGGACGGCGCTCTTCGGGGCGAGGAATTAGGGCGCCTTGGCTACAATTGCAAGCTATGTCCGCTAATCATGTTGCGATCCTGGGCGGCGGTAACATGGGTCGCGCCCTCATCGGCGGACTCCTGCGCCGCGGCATGCGGCCCGAGAAGATCCAAGTCGCTGAAGTCCGTGCCGACGCCCGGGCAAGTCTTAGGCAGGACTTTGCCATCACGGCTACATCTGACATCGCAGCCAGCATCGCCGATTGCGACGTCATCGTGCTGGCCGTCAAACCCCAGGACGTCGCATCGCTGCTTGCGCCGCTGCGCCCGCTCCTGCGCCAGAAGCGTCCGCTTGTGGTTTCAATTGCCGCCGGCATCCGCGTCGCATCTCTCGCCCTCTGGTGCGGAGATGAGGTCCCGGTGGTGCGCGCCATGCCCAACCGTCCTGCTTTGGTTGGCGCCGGCGTCAGCGGGCTATTTGCCCCTCTCACGGTTGATGTTGCAGCGCGCGAAGATGCGGCGTCCCTGCTCGCCGCGGTCGGCGAGGTCGTATGGGTTGCAAACGAGGAGGCGCTCGATGTCGTCACGGCGCTCTCCGGCAGTGGGCCCGCCTATTTCTTCCTGTTGGCGCAGGAGATGATGCAGGCTGCGGTCGGGCTCGGGCTTGAAGCCGAAGCGGCACGCAAGCTTACCGTGGGCACGCTCTACGGCGCCGGACTCCTCGCGCAGGGAAGCGATGGGGATTTGCAGCGCCTGCGCGAAGAGGTCACGTCCGAAGGCGGTACCACGGAGGCGGCGCTTAAGATGTTCGCGTCCGCCGATCTTGCCGCGACCGTCTTCTCCGCGCTTGAGGCCGCGACGCGCCGCAGCCGTGAGCTCGCTTGACACTTGAGCTAGAGTCCATTCATGAGCGCATTGATATACATCATCCAATCGCTGTTGACGCTTGCGCTGTTCGTCGTGCTGGCGCGGCTCTTCCTGCAGTGGGCGCGGGCGGACTTCAGAAATCCCATCTGCCAGGCGATCGTGCGCCTGACCAATCCGCTCATCGTGCCGTTGCGCCGCGTCCTGCCGCCGATGGGCAAGGTCGACACCGCATCGGTCGTCGCCGTGATCCTGGTTGCGATTGTGGAAGTCGTGATCATCACAAGCCTGGGCGGATTTACGCTTGATCCTGTGCTCGTGCTGCGTTTGGCGGCGCTTGAGATCGCGCGCACCTCGCTATGGTTCTATTTCTACGCCATTTTTCTCTACGCGCTCATCTCCATGGTCGCGCCGGGCGGCTACACGCCGTTTCATTCACTGCTCACGTCACTGTGTGAGCCGGTATTGCGGCCGATTCGCCGCTTGATTCCGTCGATCGCGGGAATTGATCTGTCGCCGCTGTGGGCCGGCATTGCGATTCAGGCTATTTTGATCCTGCTGCGCTGATGCGCACTGTGATGCGCCAAGATCTTAGCTGCACTTTTGCAACGAGAGTCGAGCCCAAAAAGTGCGCCAAAAAGTGCGCACATGACGCCAGAATGCGACGTTCGGCATGCGCAAACCCTGGAAAAAAAGGCATTTGAAGCATGCATGCGGATAAGAAAACGCTTGCTAACGCGGCCCCATGTGCTATTTTCCGCGCCGATTCGTTCAGCGCGGCAAAGCCGCGCTCACCCGTGACAACGCTGAGGAGTATCGAGAAATGGCGAAAAAAGGTGGCGCACCGACCAAGTCGGAGATCCTAATTCAGATTTCGAAGGACACGAGTCTTTCCCGCAAGCAAGTCGGATCCGTCTTCGACTCGCTAGGTGGTGTGATCAAGAAGAGCCTGCGCGGCAACGGCCTTTTCACGCTTCCAGGCCTGCTGAAGCTGAAGGTTGTGAAGAAGCCGGCGACGAAGGCGCGTGAAGGTGTCAATCCCTTCACAGGCGAGAAGATGACTTTCAAGGCGAAGCCTGCGAGCAAGAAAGTTCGGGCCGTGCCGTTGAAGAGCCTGAAGGGAATGGTCAATTCCTAAGCGTTCCTAAAGTCGAGTCCGTAAGACTTCGAGAAATCCGGGTGAGGAGAATGCGCTTCACCCGGATTTCTCACTCTCTTGTGAGCACCCGCTCGCGCGCAAAATTGCTCACCACCTGGGTGAGTTCGCGCAGCCGGCCATGAAAGAAATGGCCCACGCCCGGCAATAATTCAACCGTCGGCGCTGGGTGAAGACGCGCCGCCCACTCCACAACAACTTTGGCATCGACGAGCTCATCATCGCCGCCTTGCACGATGAGCCACGGGCAATCGGGGACCTTGATATCGTTGAGATTGATGAGCGTCACCGCCGGTGCCACCGTGACGAGCTGGCGCGGAAGTGCCTCGCTTGCAGCGCGCACGGCGACCGCGCCGCCGAAAGAAAATCCGCCAAGCCACAGTGGGATGCCCGGCCAGCGCGCGCGGCCCGATGCGATGACCGCAAGCGTATCGTAAGTTTCCCCTAAGCCCTCGGCAAAGCGCCCAGCACTTGCCCCTACGCCGCGAAAGTTGAAGCGGATCGTCGCCGCGCCCAAGTCCTGGAAGCTGCGCGCGAGCGTGTGCACCACTTTGTTCTCAAGGGTGCCGCCGTGGAGCGGATGCGGATGGCAGATGACGCCAAAGGCGGCGGGTTCTGTAGCGGCCGGTGTCTCGATGAGCGCTTCGATGGCGCCCGCAGGTCCTGCGAGCGTCAGGCGCTGCCCCCGCGCAGGCGACCTATTCGATTCCAAGCAGCTCGATGTCGAACAGCAGGGTTGCGCCCGGCGGAATGACCCCGCCGGCGCCGCGCTGACCATAGCCCAACGCAGGCGGAATGACGAGCAGCCGCTGCCCGCCGACCGCCATGCCGGCGACGCCCTGATCCCAACCCTTAATTACCTCGCCTGCGCCGACGCGAAAACGAAACGGCTGGTTGCGGTCGCGGGAGCTGTCGAACTTCGCGCCCTTGTTGTCGGGCGCCTCCTCGACAAAAAGCCAGCCCGTGTAGTGCACGACCGCCGTTTGCCCCGCTTTGATGGGCGATCCGCTTCCGCTCTTGGTGTCGGTCATGGTGCGCTTAGTATGATTCTTTCGTTGACGCCCGCGAGGCGAATGAGCAGGCGGTTAAGCCGCTGCACGTACTCTGCCGGGTTTTGAAGCTGGCCGCCCTCGGCGAGCGAGGCCTGATCGTAAAGGAGTTGCGCCAACTGCGCGAACTGTTCGGCATTTGACTCGCTGTCCAGGTACTTCACGATCGGATGCGTGACGTTGAGCTCCAGCACAGGCTTTGACTCCGGTGCTTTCTGGCCGGCCGCCGCCAAGACGCGACGCATGGTCGTGCGCAGATCGTGCTCGCCCAATATGAGGACCGCGGGCGAGTCCGTGAGCCGCGTGCTCGGACGCACCTCGAGCACGCGCTCTCCGAGCGCGTCCTTCACGCGCTTCAGGAGTCCCTTACTCTCCTTCAGTGCCGCATCCGCATCATGCTTGTCGGCCTCGTTCGCAAGCGCGCCCAACTCAAGATCGCCGCGCGCGGCATCCTTGAAGCGCTTGCCCTCAAACGTCTCGACCTGTCCCATGACCCATTCGTCAATACGGTCCGCGAGCAGAAGCACTTCAATGCCGCGCTCCTTCAGGCGCTCGATATAGGGGCTCGCGCGCGCCGCCTCGATACTCTCCGCGATTAGAAAGTAGATGCGCTCCTGGCCGGGCTGCAAGCGCTCGATGTAGCGCGCGAGGCTGACGCAGGGCTCGTTGTGCGACTCGCTGGTGCTTGCGAAGCGCAGCAGCGGCAGGAGCTTGTCGCGGTTCGCAGGGTCTTCGGCGACACCTTCCTTCAGCACGGCGCCGAATTCCTGCCAGAAGGTTTTGTACTTTTCAGGGTCGTCCTGCGCCAGGCGTGCGAGCATATCGAGCACGCGCTTCGTTAAGCCGCTCTTGATCGCCTCGACCTCTTCATCCTGCTGCAGCAGTTCGCGCGACACGTTCAAGGGCAGATCCGAGGAGTCGACCACGCCCTTGATGAATCGCAGGTAAAGCGGCAGAAACTGCTCGGCGTCGTCCATGATGAAGACGCGCTTCACGTACAGCTTAAGTCCGCGCGCAGCGTCGCGCTGCATGAGGTCAAACGGCGCGCGCGCCGGCACGTACATGAGGCTCGTGTATTCGCGCTTGCCCTCGACGCGGTTATGGCTCCAGGCGAGCGGCGTCGTGGAATCGTGCGCGATGTGCTTGTAAAACTCGCCGTACTCGTCATCCGTGATCTCGGTGCGCGGCCGCGCCCAGAGCGCCTTCGCCTGGTTCGTAGCCTCATAGTCGAGAGACGCCTCGCCCGTCTTTTTCATCATCACCGGAAAGCTGATGTGATCGGAGTAGCGGCGGATGAGCCCGCGCAGGCGATAATCCTCGGCGTATTCCTTGGCATCCGCCTTCAAATGCAGGATGACGGCCGTGCCGCGCTCGGCGCGGTTCACCGTCTCCACAGTGAAATCACCGTCGGCGCCCGACGCCCAGCGCACGCCGGAATCCTCCGGCGCGCCGGCCTTCCTCGTCAGCACTTCGACACGCTCGGCCACGATGAATGAGGAGTAGAAGCCGACCCCGAACTGGCCGATGAGCTGCGAGTCCTTCTGCTGGTCCCCGGAGAGGGCGCGAAAGAATTCCGCAGTGCCGGATTTGGCGATCGTGCCCAAGTGCGCGATCGCCTCCTCGCGCGTCATGCCGATGCCGTTGTCGCGGACCGTAAGGGTCCCCGCCTTGTCATCGGCGTCCACCCAGATCGCAAGCTCCGCGTCCGCGCCCAAGAGCGCTGGATCAGCGATGGCGGCGAAGCGCAGCCGGTCATTCGCGTCGGAAGCGTTGGATATGAGCTCGCGGAGAAAGATCTCCCGGTTGCTGTACAGGGAATGGATCATGAGCTTCAGAAGCTCGCGCACTTCGGCCTGAAAGCCGTGCGTTTCTTTCTGGGTATCCGTCATGAAAAAAATCCCATCGCATCGCAAGGACAACTGCGCGATCTTTGGGAGTTACGGGCCGCTTTTCAAGCGGCGCGGGAAGGTTTCTAGCGGCCGACGCGCACGCTTGAGCGGTAGGTGCCCCAGAAAGCCGCCGTCAAGCCTAAGAAGGCGGCATTCACGTGAAACTGTGGCGCGACGAACCAGATGGCAAGCGCCGAAAAGCCACTCATGACGGGCGTCGCGAGCGCGCCGAACGAGCTTGTGGCGGAGACGACGAGGTGGCGCCCGGCGCCGCTCAAGTCGTCGAGCTCATCCCACAGATAAAGTAGTCTTTCCATGCCGGACAAACTCTACGGCCTCATTGTTTCAGTGGGAGTGTTCGATCTCACAGACCGACATCGAAGCGCTGTGCGCTTGCGATACCTTGTGCGCTGCGGGTACGCTTTAACCGCTGCGACGTAAGACATAAGGTCACCATGCAACGCATCGTCGTCCTGAATCCAAAGGGCGGTTCGGGCAAGACGACGATCGCGATCACTCTTGCGAGTTATCTCGCTTCTCGCCAGCAAAGACCGGTCCTGATGGACTTGGATCCGCAAGGATCATCGCTGCGCTGGGTAAAGAAACGTCAAGCAAACCAGGCCCCGATCGAGGTGGTGGCGGCTTTCGAGAACGATGGGCGCACGACGCGCAGCTTTCAGCTGCGCCTGCCCGCCTCGGCAACCCACGTCATCGTCGACACACCGGCGGCGCTTGCTGCTCCGCAGCTGCCGGACATCACCCGCGGCGCGGACAAGATCCTGGTGCCGGTATGCCCCTCGGACATCGACATCCATGCCTGCTCGCGCTGCATCCGCGACCTCCTCCTGGTCGCGAAGGTGCGCCGCGAGGATGAGCGCATCGGCGTCATCGCCAATCGCACCAAGAGCAACACGCGCATCTACCAAACGCTCATCCGCTTTCTGCAGACGCTCGGAATCCCGATTATCGCAACCATCCGCGATTCTCAGAACTACATACGCGCAGCGGAGCTCGGCGTCGGCGTGCATGAGATGAAGCCGTACATGGTGCGTGAAGACGTCGAGCAGTGGTTGCCGCTCATCGAGTGGCTCGACAAGCCAGCTCCCCGGCGTGATCCTGCAGGGCCTGATGCGCCGGTCGTCGCTATCGCCTGAAGAGGCGATACGAGAAAGCTATTTCTTTTCTTCTTCCCAGGTCGTTTTCATACGGTCGGCCCAGTTCTTGTAATTCGCCCACGAATACAGATTCTGGGTGATCGCGGAGTGGCGCGCGCGGGCACGCTGCGTGCGATCGAGCCAGTTCGAATACGAATCGGGTACGACGGGGAAGCCCGGCGCCGGGTCGGCGCTTGGCACCACCTTCGGGTCGGACGCGGTGGGGATGCCGCGCTCCTTGTTTGATGAACTCATTTCCGCTCCTGAATCTGCTCATTACAGATTACGGCTTCGCAATCGAAAGCCGCAGGAACTGGTTCACGTGTACACCGCGCCCGCTCGTTATGTCAGGCGACCAGACGGTAGCAGGGGCGATAAACGGTGCCGGGAAGCTTCATGCGGCGCTGGGCGACGAAAGCTGCCAACAGGTCATCGAGGAGCGCCATGATTTGCGGGTCGCCCGAGAGCTCATACGGGCCATGCTTTTCAATCGAGCGGATACCGTTTTCCTTGACGTTGCCGGTGACGATGCCGGAGAAGGCGCGGCGCAGGTCGGCGGCCAGCCGATGCACGGCTTGACCGCGGTGTAACTCCAGCGCACGCATCGATGCGTGCGTGACCGCGAATGGCCGCTGAAATTCCGCCGGAACGGATAACAGCCAATTGAAGTTGTACGAATCGCTGTTCTCTTTCCTGAACTCGCGCACCGCCTCCATGCCGCGCTTCAAATGCCGCGCGACCGTGGCCGGATCGCCAACGATCACCGTGAAGCGTTGCAGTGCGGCCTTGCCCAAGGTACCGCCGATGAAGCGCTCGATCTGCTCAAAGTAGGCGGCGCTCTCGCGCGGCCCGGTGAGCACGACCGGGAAGGGTTGCTCGCGATTCGCCGGATCCAAGAGCACGCCCGCCAAATACAGGATCTCCTCAGCCGTGCCCGCTCCGCCAGGAAAAACCACGATGCCGTGCGCGAGTCGCACGAACGCCTCGAGGCGCTTTTCGATGTCCGGCATGATGACGAGCTGGCTTACGATCGGATTCGGCGGCTCCGCGGCAATGATGCCGGGCTCAGTGATGCCAAGGTAGCGGCCGTGCGGAATGCGCTGCTTGGCATGTCCGATGGTTGCGCCTTTCATTGGACCCTTCATGGCGCCAGGCCCGCAGCCCGTGCACACATCCAAGCCCCTAAGGCCCATCTCGTAGCCGACCTTCTTCGTGTATTCGTACTCCTCGCGACCGATGGAATGGCCGCCCCAGCAAACAACGAGATTCGGCGACGCCTTGACTTCAAGAAGGCGCGCATGCCGCAGGATCTGGAACACGGCGTTGGTGACGCCGTTGGAATCACTAAGATCGAAGCGCCCGCTCGCCATGATCTCGTTCGAGAGATAGACGATGTCACGCAGCACCGCGAACAGGTGCTCCTTGATGCCGATGATCATCTCGCCATCGACGAATGCGGCCGCCGGCGCGTTGCGCATCTGCAGCTTAATGCCCCAAGGATGGCGCACGATCTGAATCTCAAAATCGCGATGGCGATCGAAGATCTCTTTGGCGTCGTCGGTGTCCGCGCCGCTATTTAAAACGGCGAGCGCGCATTGGCGAAAGAGTGCGTACAAGCCACCGTGGCTTGAGTCGAGAAGCTTGTCGATCTCATCCTGAGAGAGATTCTCCAAGCTGCCGCGCGGTCCCACCCGCGCGTCAACGAATTCCGGAATGACAATACTCGCTTCCACGCGCATGATGCCTGCTGGTATCGCGCGCTACGGACGGATGTCGATCGGGGTGTTATCCGGCGTCAACAGCCAGATCTCCACCATATCGGCATTGGTCACCGCAATGCAGCCGTCGGTCCAGTCGTGCTGCTCGTAGTATTCGGGCGGATGCTTCAGGGAATTGGGCAGGCCGTGAATCATGATGCTGCCGCCGCTTTGCCAGTGCTTGCGGCGCGCGCGCGCCAGATCCGCATCGTTCGGATAGGACACTTGAACGGAGAGGAAGAAATCACTGCGTGCATTGCGGCGCGACAGATAGTACGTGCCTTCGGGAGTGCGGAAGTCACCGGAGCGCTCCTTTTGCCCGACGGGATTTAAGCCAAGCGCTACTTTGTAGGTGCGCAGCACGCTGTAGCCGCGCATGAGATCAAGACGCCGCTCGCCTTTGTGGACCACGATACGATCGGCCATCGGCAGCGCTTCGCTCGAGCGGATCATCACGCGCTGCATCGCGGGCGCCTCATCCGCATACGCGGGGACGATGAGGGTGCCGATGGCGAGAACGCCGACCACAAAGCGTAAGGCTGATATCATCTTGAGACTAAACAAGCACTTGCATAACTATCTTTGGATTATAAGCGCTCCTTGCGCCTGCCGCGATGTGCATCCGTCACAGCGTGCTTCCTATAATCAGAGCGGTCCATCGAGAAACTCGCTTGCATAAGAACCCATTACTTCCAGGCGTCCTTGTTCTGTTGCTCGCGGCTTGTGCAACGGCTCCGCCTGCGCCCGTGCAAGATAAGCTCGACCCGAAAACGGGCTCTACCGTCAGCGTGCTTCCCGATCCCGTGACTCTCTTGACCTCCGGCTATCTGGGCGCACGCACCGGCGCCTTCGCGTATCTCGGGCCATTTGAGGTCGATGAGATGGGTAAGCGCACGCTTTACTTGTGGGTATTGGTGCCGAAGGATGTGTCAGCAACGGTCGTGCCGGTCATTCAATGCGACGGCAACCTCGTCGATCTTCCTCTGCAGAAAGGCAGCCTCGCGGATCTGGGTCTCGCCGAGCCACCGTATGAGCCGCCCGATCCGTGGGGTAAGCAATGGTACTTCTCACTCACGGACTCTGCGCTCGGATGCTTGGCGCGTGCCAAGGTCATGGCGCTCGAGATTCCGGACGCCAAAGGAGAGCTGCTGCATTTTCAAGTTGAGAGCGCGAAGAACACGACCGGCTTTCCCGTAATGCAGGCCTTCGCGGCGCGGCGCGGCACGAAGGGTCTTTAGCCCCCGGAAGCGCTGACCTCTTCCACCTTGGGCACGACCACCTGCGTGCCCGGGTGCATCTCGGACAGATCGAGGTCCGGGTTGTACTGCTGCAGGAGCCACAGCGGCAACTCCGAGTTGTGCTGCGTCACCGTCCAGCCCGAATCGCCGCGACGCGCCAGATACAC
>DAITPA010000008.1:48852-50901 GCA_036833805.1 Steroidobacteraceae bacterium
TCACCGATACTTCGATCCCGGGTCCGAGAGCGGGGCTCAAGGCTTCCGCCTGGGCGGCTGATACGGGCTCCGCCCGCGCAGCGGGGCGGCCTACTTTGGCTACCTGCTCGGCGTCTTGCTTGCTCTCAAGCCGCGCGACCTCGACGGATATGGCACCGGTCGGATGGTGAATCCCAGCTGGCTCAGGCGCCGGACCCGAAGTCGCAGGCTTCGCGGGAACCGCGGGCGGCGTTGCTGTCGCGACCTTGATGGGCGGCGTCGGACTCGCCTTTGTCGCCGGCTTCGCTTCCGGCGCGGCGGTCGGTGCCGGCGCAGCGCTCGCCACCGTCGTAGGGGCTGGTGGTGCTGCAGGCTTGGCGGCCGCCGGCGCAGGACTTGCCGTCGGTGCAGCGGGCGCTGCAGCCGTTTCGCTTGCCGTTGGGCTCGCGGCTTGCGCTTCGTTCCTCGCAACCAGCACCGGCGTCGGCGCCGGCTGTACAGCGGGCACTACAAGAGACCGGCCGGCGCGCATTTTTGCGTTTGCCGTGATTCCATTCAGTTGCGCAAGCTCGGCGGTGCTCACGTTGTAGCGCGCGGCGATCATTGCGAGCGACTCGGCGCGCTGCACACGGTAGCGGCGCGGCTCGAGCTGCGCAGCGTAGAGCTCGCGTGGCGCCAGGCGCGCGCTCAACGACTCTGTCGTCCACTTCTCCCCATCAATCGGCAGGCGCAGGTGATAGCCCTTCGGCACGTGACGCTGGCCGTTCCACACCACGGGCAAGAGCGCGGGATTGAGTGCCTGCAGCCTTTGCTGACCGATCCTGAGCACGTGCTCGAGGGATGAGAGCTGGATGTACGCCGGCAGCACCACTTCCTGGAACCTCATCTCCTGGTTGGCCTCGATGTTCCCGAAGTACTTCTCGGGGTGGTGGTCGATCTCGAGCGCGGCAAGAAATGACACGTAGAAGTTGCGCGAGGCGAAACCGAATGTGCGTCCTTTGTAGTTGCGCACGATCATCACGATGTCATCCGTGCCCATCGTCTCCTTTGCATGCCGTACCCCTTCGGCGCCGTGGTTATAGGCAGTCAATGCCAGGGGCCAGGTGCCCAAGAGATGGTAGTTGTAGGCGAGAAGCTGGGCCGCGGCCTGCGTTGAGCGAAACGGATCGAGTCGATCATCCACCGTATTGTCGATATGCAGGTAGCGCCGACCGGTTGAGCGCATGAATTGCCATAGACCTGCCGCACCGACTTTGGAGTAGGCGGCCGGATTGAAGGACGACTCGACGTGCGGCAGCACGGCGAGCTCCGCCGGCAATCCCAGGTTCGCGAGCGTCTCGGCGATGTGCGCTTCCCAGGCCCCGGAGCGCCTCAAGCCCTCGCGAAAGCGGTCGGACTGGCCCAATTGAAAACGGATGTGCTCGGTCGCCTCCAACAGGCGTGACGGTGCGGCGTCCACGCCCCACATGTCGCGGACACGCTGATCCTCTGGCGAGAGCGCACCGCTCGCGCCTGCAATGCGCCGCAAGACCTCCTCGTAGTGGTCACGCGCTGCCTCGACGATCTTCTGCCGTTCGTGCGCAGCAGAGTTCGGCGCAAAGTGCAGCGTGTCGTAGACGACGGCAAGATTCTGCTCGTCGTGAATGAAGCCCGAGTTGGTGTCGACCTGCGAATAGACACGGATCCAGAACTGCACATCGCGCTCAAGCTCCGGGGGACGCGGCATGGGGCTGTCTGCGGCCGGCGCTTGCAGGGAACCGAATAGAAACGCGCATACGGCGAGGAGCAACCCCGCCCCTCGGCTTCGCAACGGCCGCATCCAAGAGTTTGTCGAGTTCATTTACAGGCGAGAGACCCTAAAGTTTGAGTGTGTATTCAACAGCTTGTGAGTGACGCGGCCGTGAACTTGAGCCGCGCAATCCCAAGAACATGTCGACTATCTTGACGAATCACGAGTTACAACCCGAGCGTGAGGATACCCACCCAAGACCCGAAGAGTCGCATAACGCGCGTCACGTCACAGTTGAACCGCGTCGCAGTCAGCACATGTCACATCGGGGCGTCCATGCC